>CAKTFL010000308.1 GCA_934555855.1 uncultured Sphingomonas sp.
GGTAGAGACGGCCTTTCACCGTCGGCTGGAAGTCCGCCCGGTACGCACCGTCACCGTCCACCATGAGATCGATGGCCTCGATGCGCATGGCACGCGAGAAGACCCGCTCGTGCAGGGGACGATGGTCCTCGCCGCTGATCCTTACCAGCGGCTTCAGCCAGTTGGCGCCGACCACCCGGCGATACAATCCCATCGGAACGGTGTAGAAGGGCAGGCGATCAACGACGCCAACGTCCGGTGCCGCCGCATAGCCGGCGTCCGTCCAGTCGGCGGTGGGCCGGAGGGTGATGCGGTATTGGGTCCCTGGCACCACCTGGATGCCCAGATCGGAACAGGCCGCGCTGGTGGAAAAGGTCACGCCGCCGCCGCTTGCCGGCTCGCTTCCGCGCTTGCACAAGGCATCGCCACGCTCGGCCAGCACCAGCCACGCCTGCGTCACCAGCGCGCCGCCAAGCCAGATCGCCGTGGCCAGCATGGCGAGCGCCACGATCATGGGAAGGACGTGCCACTTCGCCCCGTGGAACACCGACTGATACAGGGCGGACCGGCGGACCCGGCGCGCAAGGGACGTTCGGTCCCCGCCGACGGTGCCGCCAAGCAGCGTCGCGTCCCACGCCTCCTGCGCCCGTGCCCGCGCCGCCGCCTCGATCCGCGTACCCGTGCGGTTGGTCAGCAGCAGCATCACGAACAGCACGATGGCCAGAAGCGGATGGCGCGCAAAGGCGGTGAGCCATGGATCGGCGAAGTCGGGCAGCACCGCCCCCGCCGCCCCGAACAGGCCGGGCAGCACGCAGCGGTCGTCCGCACACAGGCTTTCCACCGCCGTGCGGCTTCGCGCCAGCGGCAGGAGCAGCAGCACGAGCGTGATGGCGAGCGACGCAAAATAGGCGATCCGCCGGTACCAGACCAGGTCCCAGACCCGCGCCATTGCCGCCTCGCGCGCCGCAGCCCGCCCGGGATCGAGCAGCGCCGCCCGCGTTTCTCGGTCGATCATCGGCAGCGGCCTGGCGGGGAGCGGGGCCGCATCGCCGCTCTCGTTGTCCGCCTGGGGCGCGATCTCGCCCTCGCGCTGCGGGGGCACGATGCTGAATGTTTCCGGCAGGGTGATCGGAGCATAGCGATCGGTACCCGACGCGATCCGCGCGGCGACGCTTTCGTGGATGCTGATCCCCCTCAGCAGCCCGCGCACCCGCTTCCCCTCCGCCGATAGCGCCGGGTCCCGGTTGATCCGGCATTCGGGGCTGGGCGGATCGACCAGCCCGGCCAGCCGCCGCGGCTGGTACCGGTAATAGGCGCCGAGCCCCGCGCGGCTGTCGTGAAGGGGGCCGGAGCTGCTCGCCAGTGCGCGGAAACGGTCGGTTATGACGTTCAGCGTGCGCAGCCCGGCATCGCCCGCCTCTTCCAGCATCCACAGCAGCGAGACGTAGCTCAGGCTCTCGTCCGGATAGCCGCCGCCGACATCGGCATGCATGCCGGTGAACCAGACCTGCCGAAGCCGATCGGGCGCCACCTTCTTCGCGTCGATCAGCTTGCGCTCGTGCACCTCGTCCCAGACGAGCGGCTGGAACGCGTCGCGCTTGTCGTCGATCGCCAGCGCATGGCGTGCGCACCTCACCCGCTCGTGCAGCTGGTAATCGGGCATGCTCAGCGCGAAGACATAGTTGTCGATCGCGCGAACCACCTCCACGATCGGCCCGCCATAGGCGGCCACCGTGTCCCAGACGCCGACGAAGCGGATGACCGGCCTTGCATTGTCCTCGGCGGAATAGGGCGTGTACCCCTGCCGGCGCCGGCGGCGCGCGACGATCCGGTCGCGCAGGTTGCGGACCACCTTCGTCGGCCAGCGCCAGCGCCGGGGAACGAAGTCGCGCCGGAACGCCCGGAACGCATCCTCCGAGCGCAGGACCAGTTCCTCTTCGGAAGAGGAGCGGACCAGGCCCTGCGACGCGATCAGCGCGATCACCAGCCGCATGGTGAACGCCCCGCGGCTGAACCCGAAGCCGTAGATCTCGTCGCCTTCGCCATCGGCCGTGTCGGCGGCGGAGGTATGGTTGCGGCAGGTGAAGCGGTAGATCTCCAGGATGTTGCGCTTCAGCCCGATCCCGAACATCCCCGTCAGCATCGCCCACGGCCGGAAACGCGACGTGCCGACGCCATTGTCGTAGAAGGCGATCTGCTTGCGCTTGCCCGGTGCCGCCGGCCCCAGGTCCACCGCCTCGTAGGTCCGCCAGACGTTGGTCTTGAACAGCTGGGCGCTGCCGTTGCCGGTGCCGTCCGAAAACAGCACGATCGCCTTGCTTCGGAGCGGTTTACGGGAATCGATGCCCCGTCCGATCGCTTCGCCTTCCGCTTGCATCAATCCCGGCGCCCCCCTTCGACCGGCTCCCGTTCTCGACCAACCTCCGCGCGTCGCGGTCAGGCGTCTTCCACGAACTTGCCATGCACCCAGCCGGTGGCGCGCGGCGCACCGCCGCCGTCGAGCACGTCCACCTGCAACCAGTTGCCATCGGACGCGAGCGGCTCCAGCAGCGTTCCATGGGGCAGCAGCTCGATCGGCGGCTGCTCCAGACCGGCGGTGGAGCGGAGATTGAGCCCGTTCACCGCGGACACGCGCAAGGTGGTGTCGCCGTCCTCGCCCCGTCCGCCGAACACGGCCGCGCGGAACCGTGCCATGTCGAACGCGGGACCCGGGTCCCACTTGCGGGTCGGCGCGATGTCGTCATGGCCGATGACCTCGGTAATGCCGAAGCTGTCGACCAGTGCCCGCGTCACCGCCACGGCGGCGTCGAACTGTGCCTGCGGATACGGTTCCCAGCCGAGCGGCTGGCGCGAACCGTCGGGGTTGCCGTTGCGGTGCCGGGCCATGACCGGGGCCGGTATGCGAATTCCCGTGTGGCAGCTCCACCCGTCGCCCGACTTCTTCAGATAGCCCCAGTTCGCCAGCTCGATACCGATCGAATGGGCGTTGAGCCCGACCAGGTCGCGCCAGCGCGACTTGCCGGCGTGCCACGCGACCCGGTCCAGCGGCACGCACTGGATAACCTCGCCGTCACGTTCGATCACGAAGTGCGCGGAGGAGCCCGGGTTGCGCTTGTCGCGGAACCATTGCGCCGACGATCGCGCCGTTCCGCCGAAAGTGAAGTGGATCACCGCGATCCTCGGTGCCTTCGCGAAGCGGCTTCCGACGAAAATTGATGGGACCTGATCGACCGGCTGGCCTTCGTGCTTCAGCTGATCCCCTGCAATGGTGTACGACATGGATGATGCCTCCCCTGCACGTTTTCGTGTTCCGGGCCAGCCCGGCTCAGATCCGGGCGGGCTTACGGATGACGCCTACACTTTCGCCCGGCATCCTTTTCCATACAGGCCGCCTGGCGAGGAACACGACCGAGCGGGTACATCTATACTCGACTCGGTCACTCGCGCTGCCAAGGGGAGTGTTATCTCAAACGTCCCGAACATCAACTGGCATGGATCGATGCAAGCGGGGTGAGGATCGTTTTCAGGATGGAGCGGTGC
>CAKTFL010000309.1 GCA_934555855.1 uncultured Sphingomonas sp.
CGACGATGGCGCCCCAGCCGAAGAACACCTCGTTGCCGAACAGGCCGGTCAGGGTGAAGCCGACCTCGTTGAGGCTGTCGGCTTGGAAGACCAGCGCGATGAGGGGGTTGATCGGCTCTGCACTGGTGCTGGCGTCGTGCCTGGCGGCGGCTGCACCCGCTTCCGCCGCCTGGCTGAAGGCGTCGAGCCGGCATTTCGTCGTCTATTCCGAAGGTGGTGAGGACGGCTTGCGGAAACAGGCGATGGAGCTGGAAAAGTTCGACGCCGCCCTTCGCCACATGCAGCGCCTGCGCGACGATCCGGATGCCGAGTTCAACAAGGTCACCGTCTATGTCCTGCCGAGCATATCGTCGGTCCAGTCGCTGCTGCGGCGGGACAATGTCGCCGGCATCTATCTTCCCCGCGTCACGGGGTCGGTGGCGTTCACTGCCCGCGACGGCGATCGCGGCGGCCTGAACGGCCGCATCGTCCTGTTCCACGAATATACCCACCATTTCCTGCTCGGCCATTTCACCCAGGCGTATCCGGCCTGGTTTTCAGAAGGCTATGCGGAGTTCGCCTCCACCGCGATGGAGAAGAACGGGGATTACTGGGTGGGGTCGGCCGCCCAGCACCGCGCCTACAGCCTGTTCGACGGCGGCGTATCGCTCAGCGCGGCGCAGCTGTTCGCGCCGCCCGCGCGCATGTCCGACGGACAGATGGGCCTGCTTTATGCGCGCGGATGGCTGCTGACCCACATGATCCAGTTCGACCCGGCGCTGGCCGGCAAGTTCGGCCGCTACGTGACCTCCCTCAACACCGGCATCCCCAACCTGACGGCAGCGACCCAGGCGTTCGGCGACCTGAAGGCGCTCGACAGGAAGATGGACGCCTATCTCCGCCAGTCCAGGCTTACCGCGCTGACTATCAAGGGCAACCTGCCGACGGGGGAGGTCACGGTCCGCCCGCTTTCCGCCGGCGAGGCGGCGCTGATCCGGATGCGGATGGAATCTACCGCCGGCGTGGGCGCGAAGACGGCGGGGCCGCTATACGCCCGCGCCAAGGCGGCGATCCGCCGGGCCGGCGACGATCCGTCTGCGGAGGGCCGGACCGTGGCGCAGGGGTGGCTGGCCGAGATGGCTTACGATGCGGGCGACGATGCCGGGGCGGAGGCGGCGGCCGATGCCGCGCTGGCGCTCGATCCCGTCTCCAGCCAGGCGCTGTTGTACAAGGCAAGGGTGCACCTGCGCCGGCTGACGGCAGCGAAGTCGACCGACAAGGCCGCCTGGACAGAGGCGCGCAGCTGGCTGCTGAAGGCTAACCGCGCCAATACCAACGATGCGGCGGTGCTGGCGGTGTTCTATTCCTCGTTCGACGCCGAAGGTGCGCCGCCCAGCAAGGGCGCGATCGCCGGCCTGTATCGCGCCGTCGAGCTGTCGCCTCAGGACACGGGGCTGCGCTTCACCGCGGCGCGCCAGCGCCTGATCGACGGCGATGCCGAGTGGGCCAAGACCCTGCTTCGTCCGCTCGCCTTCG
Source organism: uncultured Sphingomonas sp. (assembly GCA_934555855.1). The sequence continues at coordinate 1,516 of CAKTFL010000309.1, forward strand.
ACCCGCACGCGGCGGCGGACAACATGGCAGCGCGGCTGCTGGCGGTGCTGGACGCCGGCGGAAAGGGGCCGGCGGCGCTGGAGCTGCTGCGAAAGGCGGCGGGAGCGGCGGATGCCGCCGCCAATGACCGCGGCGGAACGGCGGGGACAGGAGTGGGGAGAGGGGCGGGGACAGAGGCGGGGACCGGGGCCGGGGGAAGCCGGTGACGGCATCGCCCGGCTTGCATGATCCGGCACCCCATGCTAGCCGCCCGCAACCCAATCGGAGGCGCCCTTCAGGTGCGCCCTCTTTTCCCTTGGGCCAACCGATTGCAAGTGAGGACACCCATCGCGTGGAGGCATCCGGCGGTATTTCAGGTGGTAGTATTCAGGCGAGCCTGGGCGGGCGCTACGCCTATGCCCTGTTCGAGCTGGCACAAGAGGCCAAGGCGATCGACCGCGTCGAGCAGAGCCTGGTCGCCGTGCGCGATGCGCTGGGTCAGTCGCCCGAGCTGCGGGAACTGACGACCAGCCCGCTGGTGGCGCGTGGCGCCGCGGTGAAGGCGATGACCGCCGCCGCCGACCAGATGGGCCTTGATTCCACAACCCGCAGCTTCCTGGGCGTGCTGGCGGAGAACCGCCGGCTGAACCAGCTGACCGCGATCACTCGCGCCTTTCGCCAGCTCGCTGCCCGTCATCGGGGTGAGCAGACGGCCGAGGTGACGAGCGCGCACCCGCTGTCTGATGATCAGGTCGCCGAGCTGAAGCAGCAGCTTCGCGTCCGGGTCGGTCGCGAAGTGTCGGTCGAGCTGTCTGTCGATCCCTCGCTGCTCGGCGGGCTTGTCGTCCGTATCGGTTCCCAGATGATCGATTCCTCGATCCGTACCCGTTTGAATGCGCTCGCCAGCGCGATGAAAGGCTGACGAAAATGGACATCCGCGCCGCAGAAATCTCTCGCGTCATCAAGGACCAGATCGCCAATTTCGGCACCGAGGCTCAGGTCTCGGAAACCGGGCAGGTGCTGTCAGTCGGTGACGGCATCGCGCGCATCTATGGCCTCGACAATGTCCAGGCGGGCGAGATGGTCGAGTTCGCCAATGGCGTGCAGGGCATGGCCCTGAACCTCGAGGCCGACAATGTCGGCGTCGTGATCTTCGGCTCGGATGCCGAGATCCGCGAAGGCGACACCGTGCGCCGCACCGGCACCATCGTGGACGTGCCGGTGGGCAAGGGCCTGCTCGGCCGCGTGGTGGACGGTCTCGGCAACCCGATCGACGGCAAGGGCCCGATCGAGGGCGTCGAGCGCCGCCGCGTCGACGTCAAGGCGCCCGGCATCATTCCGCGCAAGTCGGTGCACGAGCCGATGTCGACCGGCCTCAAGGCCATCGACGCGCTGATTCCGGTCGGCCGCGGCCAGCGCGAGCTCGTGATCGGCGATCGCCAGACCGGCAAGACCGCGATCCTGCTCGACACGTTCCTGAACCAGAAGCCAGCGCACGATGCGGGCGCGTCCGAGAAGGACAAGCTCTACTGCATCTACGTCGCGATCGGCCAGAAGCGCTCCACGGTCGCTCAGTTCGTGCGCACGCTGGAAGAGCGCGGCGCCATGGCCTATTCGGTCGTGGTCGCGGCCACCGCTTCGGACCCCGCGCCGATGCAGTACATCGCGCCCTTCGCCGGCTGCGCCATCGGCGAGTATTTCCGCGACAACGGCATGCATGCCGTGATCGCCTATGACGACCTGTCCAAGCAGGCCGTGTCCTACCGCCAGATGTCGCTGCTCTTGCGCCGCCCGCCGGGCCGCGAGGCCTATCCGGGCGACGTGTTCTACCTGCACTCGCGCCTTCTGGAGCGCGCCGCCAAGCTCAACGACGAGCTCGGCGCCGGCTCGCTCACCGCGCTGCCCGTGATCGAGACGCAGGCCAACGACGTGTCGGCCTATATCCCGACCAACGTGATCTCGATCACCGACGGCCAGATCTTCCTGGAAACCGACCTGTTCTACCAG
>CAKTFL010000310.1 GCA_934555855.1 uncultured Sphingomonas sp.
ACATTGCAAGCGCCCACGGTGCGACGGCGGAGGCGTGGATCGATGACGGCTATCCGGTGACGATGAACGATCCGCGGGCAGTCGCGCTGATGCGTGACTGCGCCGTGTCGCTCGGCGGCGCCGGCGCGTTCAGCACGATGAAGGCGCCGATGATGGGCGGCGAGGACTTTTCCTATGTGCTGCGCGAAGTGCCGGGGGCGATGGCATTCATCGGCGTCGCGCCGGCGGGGACCGATCCGGCGACCAATCCGCCACTCCACAACACCCGCATGACCATCGACGAAGCGGTGATGGCGCGGGGCATCGCGATGCATTGCGCGGTGGCGGAACGGTTCCTCGCCGGCGGCTTCGACCGGACGGAATAGGGCGCGCGCGTCAATCCGGCTGGATGCTGCCAGGCCCGTCCGTCCGTGGTACCGCGCTGAGCAGTGCCAGCAACTGGGCCGCGGTATAAGGCTTGCCGAGAAAGCGTGCCGAGGGCGGCAGCGCGTCGTCGCGCACCCCTGTCGAGCCGGAGATCACGAACACCGGCAGGGCGGGCCGCTGGTCATGGACGCGTCGCGCCAGCGTCAAGCCGTCGATCGGGCCAGGCATGGTGATGTCGGTCAGCAGGGCAGCGATTTCGGGATGGCCGTCGAGCGCCACCAGTGCTTCGCCGGCATCCTGCGCAGCGATCACGTGATAGCCGGCGCTTTCCAGCACCAGGCGGGAATTGAGCAGAATAAGCTGGTCGTCCTCTACCACGAGGACGGGGGGCGAGGGGGAGATCACCATCGCGGCAAAACCCGCGGCGGCGCCCTAAGTTCCTGACTTGTAAGGAAATGAAGCCCTAAGTAATATTAGGTTGCCGTTGTTCCTCGACGAGCGCGATGGCGCGTTCCACCGAGGCCTCGATCGACAGAAAACTCGTGTCGAGCAGCGCCGCGTCCGCCGCCCTGACCAGCGGCGCGGCCGACCGGCCCTGATCGCGCGCGTCACGGGCGCGGATATCCGCCAGCACCTTGTCGAAGCTCAGCGTCGAGCCATGCGACTGAAGCTCGGCATGGCGGCGGCGGGCGCGGATCTGTGGCGTCGCCTTTATGAACAGCTTGGCATCGGCGTCGGGCGCGATCACCGTGCCGATATCGCGCCCGTCCAGCACCGCGCCGCCCTCCTGATGGGCGAAGCGCTTCTGCCGGGCGAGTAGCGCCGCGCGCACCAGCGGATGGGCGGATACGACGGAGGCGAGCTGGCCGACCTCGTCGGTACGCAGCACCGGGTCGGCCAGGGTCAGCTCGTCAAAGTCGCACGCGGCGACGGCATCGGCTTCCCTGGTTGGATCCAGCTCCAGCCGGCGCACCGTGGCCGCGACGGCGCGATACAACAGGCCGGTGTCGAGATGGGGCAGGTTGTAGTGCCGGGCCAGCGCCTTGGCGACCGTGCCCTTGCCCGATGCGGCGGGTCCGTCGACTGCAATAATCATAGCGAATCGTACCTTTCCAGCCAGCCGCGCAGCAGGTGCGGCCCACGCGCCCAGGCCGGAAGGGCAAGCGTCGCAGTCGGACCGGCGAGGGTCGCGCGCCTGTCAATTAGCATGGGGCCGATCACCATCGAAGGCCGATCAGCATTCGGCGCCCAGTGTCCTGAGCAGGTCGAGGAAATTGGGAAAGCTGGTCGCGATCGGAGCGGCATCGTCGATCGTCACGGGTCGGGCGGCGTGGAGGCCGGCGACCGCGAAGCTCATCGCGATGCGGTGATCGAGGCGGGAGGCGACCGTCGCGTCGCCGGCGAACGGCTCGCCGTCACGGCCATGAATGACGAGTCCGTCGGGCATTTCCTCGACCGGCACGCCGATCGCCTGGAGCCCGGCGGCCATGGTGGCGATGCGGTCCGATTCCTTGACGCGCATCTCCTCAATCCCGGTGATCCGGCTGGTGCCGCGGGCAAGCGCGGCGGCGACGAACAGCACGGGGAACTCGTCGATCATCGACGGCGCGAGGGACGGATCGGGGTCGCAGGCGGTGAGGACGGCGGGGCGGACGCGCAGGTCGGCCACGGGCTCGCCGCCGACGATGCGCGGGTTCAGCTCGACAATGTCGGCGCCCATCTGGCGCAGTACGGCGTAGATGCCGGCGCGGGTCGGGTTCAGCCCGACATTGCGGATCACGACATCGCTGCCTGGCACGATGCTGGCGGCAACGGCGAAGAAGGCGGCGGAGGACGGGTCGCCCGGCACCTCGATCACCTGCGGCCTCAGCTCGGCCTCGCCGGTCAGGCGGATGACGCGGCCCTCGGGCGTCTGCTCCACCGACAGCTGCGCGCCGAAGCCGGCCAGCATCCGCTCGCTATGATCGCGGGTCGGGACCGGCTCGACCACCGTCGTGATGCCGGGCGTGTTGAGCCCCGCCAGCAGCACCGCCGACTTGACCTGCGCGGAGGCCATGGGAAGCGTGTAGGTGATCGGCACCGCGGGGCACAGCCCGCGCACCATCAGCGGCAGCGTGCCGCCGGGGCTGGCGGTAACGTCCGCGCCCATCTGCGACAGGGGCGTGATGACCCGGCCCATGGGGCGCCCGGACAGCGAGGCGTCGCCGGTGAAGGTGACGGTGATCGGATGGCTGGCGACCAGCCCCATGAGCAGGCGTGTCGACGTGCCCGAATTGCCCATATCGAGTGCGCCCGCCGGCTGGAGCAGCCCGCCGACGCCGACGCCGTCGACCCGCCATTCGCCGGGGCCGATCCGCTCCGCCGTTGCGCCCATCGCGCGCATCGCGGCGGCGGTGGCGAGCACGTCCTCGCCCTCCAGCAGCCCGGTGATGCGGCTGGTGCCGACCGCCAGCGCCGACAGCATCAGCGCACGGTGGCTGATCGACTTGTCGCCGGGCACGGCCACCGTTCCGCGAAGGGGTCCGTGACTGGTCGCGGCGAGGGGCTGGGGAGCGGCATGGGACATGAACGCGGGCTTTTGACAGCGCCCTTGCGCTATGGCAAGGCGCGCCCCAATTCGCGGGGGACGGGCGTCCAGCCCTCTTCCAGAACACCCGATCCGAAAGGCATTTGACGGCATGATCAAGCCGGAATGGGGCACGAAGCGTACGTGCCCGAAATGCGCGACGCGCTTCTACGACCTCCAGAAGGACGAGCCCGTCACCTGCATCAACTGCGGCTATGGCTGGGAGCCGGAGCCGATCCTGAAGTCCAAGCAGCCGCTGGCGTTCGAGGTCGTGAAGGCCGACGCCAAGAAGCCTGATGCGGACCTGGAAGGTGATGACGAGGATCTGGCGATCGCCGAGGACGAGGAGCCCTCCGCGGACGACGAGGTCGATCTGGGCGGTGACGACGACCTGGGCGTCGAGGCGCCGACCGACGACGACGAACATTGATTATTTGGCAGGCGGCCCGAAAAGGCCGCTTGCCAAGCCGGAGCGGCCCCGCTAGTGGGGCCGCCTTCCCGACGGATGGGGCCGTAGCTCAGCTGGGAGAGCGTCGCAATGGCATTGCGAAGGTCAGGGGTT
>CAKTFL010000311.1 GCA_934555855.1 uncultured Sphingomonas sp.
GCGCAATTTAGCCGACTGGAGAACTGGAACGCCCATATGGGCGACGGGCATTGGCCGGACGCCGACATGCTGCCGCTCGGCCGCCTGGCGCTCGGTGAGCGAAACACGCGCTTCACTCCGGCCGAGCAGCGGACCTTGATGACGCTGTGGGCTATCGCGCGCTCGCCGCTGATCATGGGCGGCGACCTGCGCCACCTCGACGCGGCCACGCTGGCGCTGTTGACCAATCCGGAAGTGATCGCGCTCAATCAGAAGTCGCACGCCAATCGTCCGCACTTCGTCGCCGACGGCGTCAGAGTGTGGAGCGCGCGCGCCGCCAACGGCGACGCTTACGTCGCGCTGTTCAACACCGGCGATACCTCGCGCGACATATCGCTGCGGCTGGACCTTATCGGCCTTCACGGGTCCTGGTCGATGAGGGATCTCTGGACCCGGAAGCCGGCCGGGACGGTCAAGAATCGACTCCGGCACCCGATCGCCGCCCACGACGCGTGGCTGGTCCGACTCAGCCGCGGCTGACAGCGCCGATAAGGCGCGATATTTCAATATGAAGCGCCGTGCACTTGGTCGCATCCCGGCCGATTCATCGATCTTGCGCGCGCCACAATGTTGGCTTAGCGAATGTCCGAGTAAAAGAACTCAGAGCGCCAAAAGGGTGCTCGTCGGAGAGGATTTCATGGCGTCCAAGTCGTTCGTTCTCGCATCCGTTTCCGCCCTGTCGCTGTTTGCGGCAACGGGAGCCTCGGCGCAGGACGCCAGCGGAACTCCCGCTTCCCGTCCTGGTGCGACCCAGGCAACGACTCCGCAATCGCAAAGTGCGGACGTTCAGAGCGAGTCGGCGCCGCCGACCGAGGCGGCCCCGCTGGAAAGCCAGGCGGCGAATGAGGACGTCGTGGTGACCGGCGTCCGCGCGAGTCTCGCTTCGGCTGCACAGATCAAGCGCAACGCGACCCAGATTGTCGACTCGATCGTCGCCGAGGATATCGGCAAGCTGCCGGACAACACGGTTGCCGACGCGTTGCAACGTGTCACCGGCGTTCAGGTCACGCGTGGAGCGGGTGAGGCGGGCACGGTTCTGGTCCGCGGTCTGCCCAATGTCGCCACCGTGCTGAACGGACGGGAAGCATTCACCGGCGTCGGCCGCGGCTTCGCGCTGCAGGACATTCCTGCCGAATTGATCGCGGGTGTAGACGTCTACAAGACGAGCACGCCGGAGCTTGTGGAAGGCGGCGTAGCCGGCCTGATCGACGTCCGCCTGCGTCGGCCGTTCGACTTCAACGGTCGCCAGATCGCCGCAAGCGGTCGTGCCGTGTACAGCGATCAATCCAAGAAGTGGGGCTATATCGGCTCGGGTCTCGTCAGCAATCGCTGGGACACCGGCATCGGCGAGATGGGCCTGTTGCTCGCGGCATCGTACAACAAGCGTCGCTATCAGGATCAGACCGCGTTCGATTTCGTGTCGTCCGGTTCGCCGATCGCGACGCCGGACACGGTGGGCGGCCTGTACACCTCTGGCGACCGCGCGCGCACCGCGTTGAACGGATCATTCCAGTGGCGGCCCTCGCCCGATGTCGAGCTGTATGTGGACGGCCTGTTCACCCGCTATGACAACAAGATCTCGACCGATTTCTTCATCGGCCTGCCCAAAGCCGGCGCGATCACGGCCACGCCCCGCACCGATTACCCCATTCTCGCGGAAAGCAGCCTCACTACCGATGCCTACACGCTGACCAGCAAGCAGGCCTACAAGAACCGCACGGACAATTATCAGGCCGTCGTCGGTGGCAAGTGGACGCTCGGGCAAGCGGTGTTCAACACCGAAGTGACCTACAATTACTCGAATGTCACCAATCGCAAAGCCATTCTCGACACGTCGTTCAACACGCCGCAGCTCGGGATCGACTTTGACGTGGGCGGCACGCCCAACGTGACGCTGACGGGCGCGGACATCACCAATCCGGGCATCTTCACGATCCGGACGCTGTTCGACAATAATGGGGTCGATACCAGTGAGCAGATCGCGTGGCGCAACGACCTGACGATCAAGCCTGACAGCGGCATTTTTCAAACGATCAAGATCGGCACCCGCTACACTCACCGCAAGGTCGAGTCTCAGGCCACCGCCTCAGTCCCTATCGCCTTCCCAACCGCAGCGGGCGCGCCGCTCACCTCGATCGAGGGGCTGGCTTCGTTGTCTCCGGGCGGGCTGGTCAAGGGGCGGCTCGGCATCGACCGTTTCGTGACGGCCGATACCGATTTCCTGCTCAACAATACCGACCGGATCCGCACCCTGTTCGGGCAGCCCACGGGTCCGCGCGCGTTCACGCCGAACCTTGCCTTCTTCAACCAGGAGGATACCTATGCCTTCTACGGGCAGGCGGGGTACCGCTTCGATCTGGGTTCGATGCCGGTCGATGGCGTGGTGGGCGCCCGCGTCGTCAACACGGTGGAGAACCTCAACGGCAACGGCGTGTCCAGCAAGCAGAACTATCTGAATGTCCTGCCCAGCATCAACGCGCGCCTTGGGTTCACTGACAAGCTGTTCCTGCGTCTCGCCGCCGGCCGCACGATCACTCGTCCCGAGTTCGGCCAGCTCAATCCGCTGATCACGCTCGTTCCGAGCGGCCAGACCGGAACCCAGCAATACGTTGGTACCGGCAGCGGCGGTAATCCCGATCTCCAGCCGATCAAGTCGTCGGCTTACGACGCCTCACTTGAATGGTATATCTCGCGCAGCACGTCGATTACGGCCGCGGGCTTCTACCGCGACATTTCCGGCTACATCCAGACCTACTCGCAGCCGGAGGCCTTCGGCGGCTCCTATCTGGTCAGCCGCCCGCGTAATACGGATAACGGCTTTCTGACCGGAGCCGAACTGGCGTATCAGCAATTCTTCGATTTCCTGCCCGGCGCGCTGAGCGGTTTCGGCGTTCAGCTCAACGGCACCTATATCGACGGCAAGGTTGACGATCCGATCAACGGCGGCCGTCAGCGCATCGTCAACGTGTCTCACTGGGCCTACAACGCGGTCGCGATCTACGAGAAGTACGGCATCACCGGCCGCCTCGCCTACAATTGGCGGTCGAGCTATGTCGACAGCTACAATTCCGGCGGTGTACAGGGAAGCACCATTCTGGCGGACCCAGTCAGCCGGCTCGACTTCTCGGGCAGCTACTCGCCAACTCAGTGGCTGACACTGACCGTCGACGTGACCAACATCCTGGATGACGTATACCAGGATCGTTTCACGGGCCTCAATTCCGTTAGCAAGGTTTATTACAACTCGCCTCGCGATACGCGGACCTATGATCGCACCGTCCAGCTCGGCGCGCGTATCAAGTTCTGATCCCGCCTCGTAGCAGCAGCAGCAGCAGCGTCGTCGTCGGCTGGGCATTGACCACCCAAGCTTTCGGCGCTGCTGCTGCGGCGGCACTTGGTTCGCTTTCTCGACTGTGACTTAGACCCGTGGCACTTGGTCCATTACCAGCCGCTC
>CAKTFL010000312.1 GCA_934555855.1 uncultured Sphingomonas sp.
AGCTCGAGCTGCTTGCCGAGCTCTGCGAACTCGACCTGCTTCTGCGGGACCCAGCCTCCCTTGATGAGGCGCGCGGACTGGCTGCCGCATTCGGACTGGATGTCCAGGCCGATGCCATGGCCGAGGAGGCGCCGATCTACCGCCCGGTGGCCGTCGCTGCCGCGCTCTGCCGGATCCGACTCCAGCTGCTCACCGGCGCCCCCCACACTGCGCTCGACGAGCTGGTCGCGATCGGTCGCTGGGCCCGACAGCACGGCGCCGGCCGGCTGCTGATCGACCTGAACCTGCTCAAGGCACGGGCTTATCGGGTGATCGGCGAGGCGGGCAAGGCCCAGGCATGTTTCGACGAGGCGGTCGGCACCGCAATGTTCCAGGGCATCGTTCGCCCGTTTCTAAACGCCTGTGCCTTTATCCAGCCGGCGCTGGAGGAAGCGCTTGCCGCCTCGCCGGATCGGTTCCGCGCCCAGTTCCTTCGGAACCTGTCCAAGACGATGGGCAGTGCCCGCGCGCCTGCGCCGGCTGCCGACGCGCTCAACGATGCCGAAGCGGCAATCCTGCGCCATCTCAGTCAGGGTTACTCGAACAAGGAGATTGCCCGCCTCATCGGCATGTCACCCGACACGGTGAAATATCGGTTGAAAGCAGTGTTTCGGAAGATCGGCGTCAACAAGCGGCGTGATGCGGTGCGCGTGTCGCACGAACGCGGCCTGATCAACGACGGTGACAAACGCGCCACTGCGTTCTGAACAGGCGGCGTCCAACGAACAGATCAAGCCTTACCCGTCTTGCGACAGGATTTACCCTGAAAATCGCGTGACGGTTTTGCGACGCTGCCTGTTCAATGCCGCTGCTGGAAACAGCCGGCTGTCGTCAAGGGGGCGACATCTTCACAGCCGGCGCAGATGGCAAAGGGTGGGCGGCGATGACACACGAAATACGGGGAAAACTGCTCAAGCAGACGCGGCTCGTGCTGCTATCGGCCTGCTCGGTGATCGGCTGGTCCGATATTGCGCTGGCGCAGGACGCCGATACGCCGACAAAGGGCGATGATATCGTCGTCACCGGCGAGCGCGCGCTTTCGGGCACCAAGACCGATACCCCTGTCACCGAAATCCCGCAGTCAATTAGCGTGATCACCGCCGAGGAATTCCGAGATCGCGCTGCGGTCAACCTTCAGGACGTCATTCGCTACAGCGCCGGCGCGTCGAGCGAGCTGAACGGCGTCGACACGCGCGGCGACTTTCTGGCGGTCCGCGGCACCGGGGCGGAACAGTATCTCGACGGCCTCAACCGTATGCCCGGTTTCATTTATGGCGGCCGCATCGAGATCTTCACCGTCGAGCGCGCCGAGCTGCTGCGTGGCCCGTCCTCAACGCTTTATGGCGGCGGCGGCGCGGGCGGTATCCTGAACTCCATCAGCAAGCGCCCGAAGGAGACTTTCGCTGGTGAGGCGGGCATCATCTACGGGACTGACGACTACAAGCAGCTCCAGCTCGACGTCACCGGCCCGATCGTCAACGGCGTCTCCGCGCGCCTTGTCGGCCTCTACCGTGACGCGGACCTGCAGCAGAAAGGCCAGAAGAACGACCGCATCGTTGTCATGCCGGCAGTGACGCTCAAGCCGGGTCCGGGCACCGAAGTGACGTTCATCGGTCTGTACCAGCGCGATCACCTGGGCAGCCAGACCTATCTGCCGACCAGCAAGACGGTCGATGCCACTGGTGCCACCAGGATTTCCGACGACTTCTACCTGGGCGAGCCGGACTTCAACCACACGCGGGCCAGCCACTATGCGCTGTCGTTGCTTGTGACGCATCGCTTCACCGACAACCTCACCTTCAGCAGCCGCAATCGCGCGTATGAGCAGGATACCGATTATCAGGAAGTGTTCGGCTATACCGGCTGGGAGGGCGGCGCCTATGCCGATACGGCGCGCACCATCGCCCAGCGCGCCTGGTATCTGAATCGTGCCAAATACACGGGGCTCAACAGCGACAACAACTTGGTGCTGAGTTTCGCCACCGGGCCGATCAAGCACCAGATCCTGGCCGGCTTCGACTATACCGAGTTCCGCGAGGACAAGATGGAAGGCTTCGGTCAGGCGCCCGGTCTCAACCTCTACAATCCGGTCTATGGCGTCCCCTTTGACTTCGGCGTGGGCTGGACCACCGATACGAAGAATTCGCAGACCGGCTTCTACCTTCAGGACCAGATCCGTGCCTGGGACCGCGTTTCGCTGGTGTTCGGCGCACGGCATGACGATGTGAAGTCGAATGTGAACGGCGCGGACCTCGCCGCCAACAAGGCATGGACCTTCCGCGCCGGTATCATCGCCGATGTGATCAAGGGCGTGTCGCCTTATTTCAACTATTCGGAATCGTTCCTGCCGGTGTTCGGCTCGAACTTCTTTGGCATTCCCTATGTGCCACGGACCGGCCGCCAGTACGAAGCCGGCGTTAAGTTTCAGCCCGCCAAGCGCATGTTGTTCACGCTCGCGGCATACGACATCAGGGAACAGAACGTTCTTATTGCCGATCCGAATGAGCTGCAGAACTTCATCCAGGGCGGCTCCACCGGCTCGCGTGGCATCGAGGCGGAGGCCAATGTCGGCCTTCCCGGCAATTTCGACCTGACCGCGTCGTACAGCTATACCCGTGCACAATATCTGCGGGTCGATGGCCGCCAGCGCGGCGACCGGCGCGAGAACCTGCCGGAGCACCAAGCCTCGGCCTGGGCGTCGAGACGGTTCGATCTGGGCGGCGACCTCGGCCTGAAGCTCGGTGCCGGTGTGCGCTACCAGGGTGACAAGGTCAGTTTCGACCAGCTTTACCGGATCGATCCGGTGACGCTCGCCGACGCGATGGCCGAGCTGAGCTACGGCAAGTGGTTGCTGTCGGTGAACGGCGCGAACATCTTCGACAAGCGGGTCTATACCAATTGCAGCTACACTGCCGGCCCGATCAACGAGGGCTATTGCTACCTGGGCAAGGATCGCACGGTGCTCGCGACGCTGCGCCGCCGCTTCTGACCTGCCGATCGATGCCGGAGGGGAACCCTTCGGCCCCAGGCTTCGACAAGCTCGTACAGGATTTAACGCCCATGATCCGCCGGTTCGCACCTCGTCCCCGGTTTCCCCTCGTTTTGACCGCCGGGTTGCTCCTCGCCACCACGGCCCACAGTGCCCCGCCACGAGCCAACCCGGAAGCAGCTGACCTGATCCTCACCAATGGCCGGGTCTACACGGTGGAGGAGGGCAAGCCGTGGGCCGAGGCGGTGGCCATCAAGGACGGCCGGATCCTCGCGGTAGGCAGCGTTGCGGAGGTCGCGACGCGCAAGGGCGCGAAGACTCAGGTCGTCGACCTGCGCGGCCGTTTTCTGATGCCGTCCTTCGGCGCTGCACATGCACACCCGAGGTTTGGCGGGCTGAGCCATGCCCGCTGCTCGCTCCACGCCGGCAAGACGCTTGACGATTATCGCCGGATCATCGCCG
>CAKTFL010000313.1 GCA_934555855.1 uncultured Sphingomonas sp.
GTCGCGATGTGGTCGCTGATCCTGGTCGGCCTGTTCCATTCGATCATGTTCCCGACCATCTTCACGCTCGGCATCCGCGGCCTGGGGCCGCTGACCGAGGAAGGCTCGGGCCTGCTCATCATGGCGATCGCCGGTGGTGCGCTGGTGATCGTGCAGGGCTGGCTGGCCGATCATTTCGGCCTCCAGAACTCGTTCCTGCTGACCGCCGTGTGCGAGCTGTACGTGCTGTTCTATGCGCTGTGGGGCGCCAAGCCGACCCACACGCTGCCTGCCGAGCAGCCGGGCGACAACTTGGCCTGATCCGCAACAGGGCAGGGGCGGCGTCCCTGCCCGAACCTGCGCCGTCTGTCAGGCCGGCGCAACACCGTCGGCATCGACGCGGTCGGGTCCCACCAGCACGCCGCGCAGGCGGACCCGCTTTTCGACCAGGTCCACGGGCGTTCGGGGCAGCTGAAGCTGATAGCGTCCGCCTGCATCGCGGTTGAGGTAAAAGGCACCGCCGTCGCGGACCAGCGTTCCCGTTTCATCGACCTGCGTCATGACAGCCCAACGGTCGGACGCTGCTCAGGTGCCGAACGGATAGACGCCGCCCGGCTGCGCGGCGACGAAGCGTTCCGGCGCGATCCCGGCGCCAGCCAGTGCGGCGGTCAGGCCCTCGATCGGCGCCTCCCGCGCCTCGTCAGTCAGTTGGAACGTGCCCCAATGGATGCCGAGCGCGCGGGCGGCGCCGACTTCCTCGAAGATCCTGACCGCCTCGTCAGGATCGACATGCTGGGCCGCCATGAACCAGCGCGGCTCGTAGGCACCGATCGGGATCAGCGCCAGGTCCGGCGCGCCGTGCCGGCGGCGAATGTCGCGGAAGATCGCGCCGCTGCCATAGCCGGTATCGCCTGCGAACCAGATGCTGCCGGCGGGTGTGTCGAGCCAATGTCCGCACCACAGCGCCATACGCCGGTCCCTCCCGCTGCGCGCTGACCAGTGATTTGCCCGGGTCAGCGTCGTGGCGGAGCCGCCGCCGAGCTGGATTCGGTCCTGCCAGTCGCCGACCGCTATTCGCGCACCGGGCACGCTCATGCGGACGATCGCGTCATTGCCCAGCGGCATGACCATGAGTGGATCGTGCGCCGCCCGCAGCCGTCTCAGCGTTGCCACGTCGAGGTGATCGTAGTGATTGTGGCTGAGCAGCACCGCGTCGATCGGCGGCAGGTCGTCAAAGCCGATGCCCGGCATGGTCACCCGCTTCGGCCCGGCGAACGAAAGGGGGCTTGCCCGCTCCGACCAGACCGGATCGGTGAGGATGTTGAGCCCCGCCGCCTGGATCAGCAGGCTGGCATGGCCGACCATGGTGACCCGCAGGCCCTGAGCCCGTGCCAGGGGGCGGGCGGGTGTCACCGGCACCGAGCGGGGCCACCTTGCGCCGCCACCCGCCAGCTTCCAGCGCAGGACCTGCACGAGGCTGCGGTCCGTTTCGGGCTCGCCGGGGTTGAAGAAGCGGGTGCCGTCGAAATGATCGCTCGGCGGACCGGAGTGATAAGGATTGCGGGGCATCGGGACAGGCTAGCCCAGCAGCTGCATCAGCGTCACGGGGGCAAAACCATGCGGGTCGACCCCCACGTCGAACTGGCGCGGCATCGGTTTGAGCCGGCCATGGCTGTGGCCATGAAGGTTGATGACGCCCCGGCCCTGTCCGTTCCACGAGCGGAAAGGATAGTGGCACAGCACCAGCCGCCGGCCCTCCGCCTCGATCTCCGCATAATCGCCGACGCTCGCCCAGCCGGGGGCCGTGAGCGTCGCGTCGGGGTCGTTGTTGCCGCGGATCAGGTGCTTGCGCCCGTTCAGCCGCGCCAGCAGTCCCGGCACATCGGGAGCGCGCCGGGCGACGTCGCCCAGATGCCAGATCTCGTCGTCCGGCCCGACTGCGGCGTTCCAGTTCGCCACCAGGATGTCGTCCATGGCTGCGACACTCGCGAAGGGGCGGCGTTGGATGTTGATCGTCCGGTGATCGCCGAAATGAGTGTCGGCGGTGAAGAACAGGCTCACCGCCGCGCCACCAGGCTGCGGAACGTGACAGACCAGCGCGGCTGCGCGAGCGGCGCGATGCCGTGCTCCCAGTCGTATCGCGCTTCTCCCGACAGGTGATAGGCCGCGCGAGGGAGAAGCGGGGCGGACCGCCGGTCGAACCCGCCCAGCCGGCGACGCCGCAGCCGCAGGTCGCAGGGCGCGCCGAGCGACAGGCCGACGACATGCTCGAAAGCCGGCCGGTCCTTGTGCCAGCCGATGCCCGCGCCCGTATTGTAGCGGATGAGCAGCGCCTGGACGAGCGAGCCCGCGTCCAGCCCGGCAAAGCCGGCCATCCGATCGCACACCGGCAGCAGCCAGTCGGGCATGGGATCGCCGCGATCGAGCCGCCCCCGATCGAAATCATAGGACCAGCCGAACGAGCGCGTCAGTCGTTTGCCCAGCCAGCCTTGGAACCGGAACAGTGTCAGCGCCTCCGCATCTATGCGGGCGATCAGCCCGGTTTCCTCATCGGCGCCAATCAACTCGTCACGCTGGATAAGGCCCGGCACGAGCGGGTCGGGGAAAAGGCTGGGCTGCATCACGAAATTACAGATAGGAACAAATCCCGGCACTTACACGGCACGCGGGGTGGCGCCGCCGGGGCGGGCGCTCTAGGCGGCATCGCATGACTCCGCCAACCCAGCCCCATGCCGGCATTCATCGTCGCGAGTTCGTGGCCTTTGTCGCGGCTATCATGGCAGTGAACGCGCTCGGCGTCGACCTCATGCTGCCCGCGCTGCCGCAGATCGGGCGCGAGCTGGGGATCGCCAGCGCCAATGCACGGCAGTGGATCGTGACGGCCTATGTGTTCGGGTTCGGGCTGGGCCAGCTGTTCTACGGGCCGTTGGCGGATCGGTTCGGCCGCAAGCCGGTGCTGATTGTCACCCTGGCCGGCTTTGCCGCGGCCAGCGTCGTCGCGGCGAGCTCGCAGACCTTTGCCGCGCTACTCGCCGCGCGGGTGATCCAGGGGCTGATGTCGGCCTCGTCCCGCGTGCTGGCCGTGGCAATGGTGCGCGACAGCTATCAGGGGCGGCAGATGGCGCGCATTTCCTCCCTGGCGCAGATGATCTTCTTCCTGGTGCCGATCCTGGCGCCCAGCATCGGCCAGGGATTGCTGGCGATTGGGCCGTGGCGCTTCATCTTCTATGCGCTGGGCGGATGGGCGGCGTTCGTGCTGGCCTGGTCGCTCGTCCGCCTGCCAGAGACGTTGCCAGTGGAGCGCCGCCGAGCGATTTCCGTCTCCTCGCTGCTGGAGGCCTATCGGCTGACGATCACCAACCGCTACTCGATCGGCTATGCATCGGCAGCCGCCCTGACATTTGGCGGGATCATCGCGTTCGTGTCCTCGGCGCAGCAGGTGTTCGCCGATACCTTCCATCAGGGCGGGCATTTCACGGTCCTGTTCGCGGTCTGCGCGTTCTCCATGGG
>CAKTFL010000314.1 GCA_934555855.1 uncultured Sphingomonas sp.
CACGGGACCCAACGCACCGCCGGTGATCGCGTAGCCGCCGAACACCATGCCACGAAGAACGACGAGACCGATAGCAGGAAACACGTGGGCCACCCCCGTTGGCCGGCCCTTGCCGACACTGTGCCGACAGGGTTACGCGGATTCCCTCGATAAACGGTTACCGAGCTGGTGATTACTTGATGTAGTCGAACAGCGACAGGCTGGAGAGCTTGCTGAAGCTCGCCTGGGTCGCGGAGAGCGCGGTCATCATCTGCTGGAGCTGGACCACTGCTTCCGTGATGTCGACCTGCTCCAGCTTGGAGCGCAGGTCGGCGCGGTCGGTCTTGGCGGTGGTGAGCAGCTGCTGTTGAAGGTCGACCCGCGCGCCGCGGGCGCCGATGGACGCTTGAACGTTGGCAAGCTGGTCGCCTGCCTCTTTCAGATCGTCGAGTCCCGCCGACACCGTCGCCGACACGTCACCGCCGGCGATCAGTGCCTGGCTGAGCTGGCTGAGAATCGCCAAGGTGTCCTTGCCGCCGTCCATCTTGAAGACGCGCGAGGCGCTTTCGGTCGCCTGGATGGTCTGGCCATCGGCGATCGGCACCTCCGACACGTTGGTGACGGCATAGGTGAACGTTCCGTCATTGTTGCGCGTGACCGCCTTGGTCCCGTCCGGCGTGCCGAACAGGGGCTGGCCGCGAACATTGTTCGTGTTGGCGAGGCCAACAATGGCATCGATGATCGACGAGATCTCGTTGCCCAAGATCTTGCGGGTCGCATCCGTCTGCGTTCCGTTGCCCGCCTGGGTGACGAGCTGGGTGGCGCGGTCCAGCTGCTTGTCGATCTGGCCCAGCACGCTGTCCGCCTGTGTCAGCAGCGAATCGGCGAGCGTCAGGTTGGAGCCGTAAACCTCCGCATCGGCGTCCTTGCGGTCGAGTTCGGCCAGCTGCGCGGCGGCGTTGGGATCGTCCGACGTCTTCTGGATCTTCTTGCCGGTGGCGATCTGCGTCTGCAGCACCGACGCGCGCTCACTCATCTTCGACAGGCGGCTTGCCGCGTTATCGTAGAACAGGCTGGTGGAGATCTGCATGGCGCGCCCTAGCGGATGTCGAGGATGGACTGCATGGTCTCGCGCGCGACCTGGATCACGCGGCTCGACGCCGAATAAGCCTGCTGGAACCGCATCAGGTCGACCGCCTCGGAATCGAGGTTGACGCCCGTCGCCGTCGACAGCGCCGTGGCGGCGCCATCCCGGATCGCGGTCTGGGCATCGGCGATCGTGTTCTTCTGCTTCAGCGTGGTCGCATTGTCGGTGACCAGCGTTGCCAGCGTCGCCTCGAACCCCTTGCTGTTGCGCGTCTTTTCGAGCGTCGCGAGGTTGGTCGCGTCCCGCGGCCCGCCCCCTGCCGGCAGGTCCGGCGTAGGTGCCTGCGCCGCCGCGATCATGCTGCCGTCAAAGCCTGCCGCGATGGAGATGCGGGTCGGTGAGCCGGGCGTGGCCTGGAACAGGGTCGCGCCGACCGCGCCCTTCTGGTCGCGCCCTGCCGCCTGGTTGTCGTTGACGGCCTGGACAAACTCGGTCGCCACGCCGTTCAGCGCCTCTCGATTGGCGGCGACGCGCTGCGCGCCGTCGACGATCCCGGCCAGCTGGCCGCCGCCCGGCGCGATCTGGGTCGCGAGGCCATCGACCACATAGGAGAATGACGCCGCGCCGTTGCCGTCGCGGACATAGGAGGCCGTTCCCGACGACGTTCCCTTGACGAAGGGCGGCCCGGACGAGCCGGCCAGCGTGACGGTAGTGCGGCCGAGCTGGTCGAAGGTTGCGCCGACATCGACCATCTGGCTCATCTGCCCCAGGATGGTGTCGCGCTGATCCATCAGCTGTGCCGCGGCGGTGCTGCCGGGAAAGGCCCTTCCGAGCCCTTCATTGACCTGCGCCAGCGACACGCCGAGCGAAGTCAGCCCCACCGCCGCCTGCCCGCCCGCGCTGGCGAGGTCTGCGTCGATCTGGTCGAACGCCTTGCCCGTCGCGGTAAAGGCCACCGCAGCCGATCCGGCCGCGCTCAACATGCTGGTTCGCAGCGCCGTCGAGTTGGGTTCGCCGGCAAGCCCCTGCGCGGCCGTGAAGAAGGAAGTGACCCGCGTCGTCAGCGCATTGCCCTTCAGCGCACCGTCAATGCGGTCCAGCCAGTCGGCGCCCTGAGTCGTGCGGCTGAGGTCGGAGGTCGAGGCGCGCAGCGCTGCGCTGGAATAGGTGTCGCTGGCACGCGCGATACCGGTCAGGTTGACGCCATTGCCCGCGCCGTATTGATTGACCGTTCCGCTGCCGCCCGGCACCTCGTCCAGGCGCACAGTACGCCGGGTATAGCCGGTCGATCCCACGTTGGCGATGTTCTCGCCCACGGTGGCTAGCGCGGTCTGGTACGCGCGGACGCCGGAAGCGCCGATGGCGAGCAGGTCGCTCATGATGCCGGCGGGTCTGCCGCCGAGTCCTTAAGATCGGATTGAGACCTGGACAGAAAGGCCGTCATCGCCTTGCCGATCCCGATCGGCGTATGCTCCGCCATGTTCTGGGCGAGGCGCTGGTCCTGCATGTCCGAAAAGGTGTCGATCGCCTTGGAATCGAACAGCGGGTCGGCAAGCTTTGCCTGGCGCATACTCTTCAGCATCATGCCGGTGAACACCGCCTCGAACTGCTTGCCCGCCTTTTCGAGATTGGCCTTGTTCTTCAGGCGCGACGTATCTGCCGAGATGCCGGCGGTGGTCGTGGGCGCCGGGACGCCCTGGATGGATGCCGGGTCCGTCACAGCACGATCAACTCCGCCTTGAGGCTTCCCGCTTCCTTCAGGGCCTCCAGGATCGCGACGAGATCCGCAGGCGACGCACCGATCGCGTTCACGGCCTTCACCACATCCGCCAGTCGGGGACCGGGAGCGAGCAGGAACATCGGCCTTTTCTCCTCGTCGACCGCGACCTTGGAGCGCTGCTCCAGCGCGGTCTGGCCCTGGCTGAACGGCGCCGGTTGGCTGACCCGCTGGCTTTCGTCGATGCGGACGGTCAGCTTGCCGTGCGTCACCGCGGCAGGACCCACCCTGACCGCAGAGTTGATAACGACCGTTCCGGTACGCGCATTTACAATTACTTTTGCAGGCGGCTCGGCGGAGGTCGCGTCGAGGTTCTCGATGGTCGACATCAGCGTGGCGCGGACGTCCGCGCCCTGCGGCGCCCTGACCGCGACCGACACCGCGTCGATGGCGTGGGCGGTGCCGAATCCCAGCGCCTTGTTGATCGACCCGGCGACGTTCTGGGCAGTGGTGAAATCCGCGCGCGCAAGGTTGAAGGTCAGCATCGGGGCGGTGTCAAAGCCGGTGGCGACCGCCCGCTCGACCGTCGCCCCTTCCGGGATGCGCCCCGTCGAGGGCACGTTGACGACGATCTTCGACCCGTCCGCGCCCTCCGCACCCAGCCCGCCGACCGCCAGGTTCCCCTGCGCCATCGCATAGATC
>CAKTFL010000315.1 GCA_934555855.1 uncultured Sphingomonas sp.
CGGGAGGCACTGTTCTCGATGCTCGCGAGCCGCTTGGGCAGCTTCGAGGGGCTTGCGGTGGCCGACCTGTTCGCCGGCTCGGGCGCGTTGGGGATCGAGGCATTGTCCCGTGGTGCCGGCTCCTGCCTTTTCGTGGAGCAGGACCGGGCGGCGCTTGATGCCCTCAAGGCCAATCTGGCGAAGCTTGGCGCTCGCGGCGACGTGCGTGCTACCTCCGTACTGGCGCTCGGTCCCGCCCCTGCCCCGCTCGACCTGGTCATGATGGACCCGCCCTATGGCACCGGCGCGGGCAGCGTCGCGCTCGACAAGCTTGCCCGGCTCGGCTGGATCGGCCCCACGACCTGGGTCAGCATCGAGACCGCGCGCGAAGAGCCGGTTGCTGCGGGCGGGTTCGTGGCAAATGCCGAGCGGGTCCATGGCAAGGCGCGGCTAACGCTGTTGCGGAGGGAATGATCCTGATCGCACGTTGCGGTCACCTGACACATTCAAGATACAATTGGCATCTAGAGCAGGTTCGCCGCTGCTCCTCTCCCCCTGTGGTAGCGGCGCGACGCTTTCAGCGTCGTCCCCGAACTACGGGGTGGCTCGCCTGGGCCGCCCCGCCCTTTCGGCCGGAGGAGCACACCCAAAAGGCTTGCTCGGGCCAGTTGCGTTCCCTACCTGTTCAGGGTGAACGACCCCGCTGCCCATCTCATCGATCCGCCCTATCTCAAGGGCCTCAATCCGCCTCAGCGCGAGGCCGTGCTCACCACCGAGGGCCCCGTGCTGATGCTCGCCGGCGCCGGCACCGGCAAGACGGCGGCGCTGACGGCGCGCCTCGCCCACCTGCTCTACACGCGAAAGGCATGGCCATCGGAGATCCTGGCCGTCACCTTCACCAACAAGGCAGCGCGCGAAATGAAGGAGCGCGTCGGCCGTCTGGTTGGCGATGCTGTTGAGGGGATGCCGTGGCTCGGCACTTTCCACGCGATCGGTGCCAGGATGCTACGCCGCCATGCCGAACTGGTCGGGCTCCAGTCCAACTTCACCATCCTCGACACCGACGACCAGCTTCGCCTGCTCAAGCAGTTGATCATCGCCGCCGACCTGGACGAGAAACGCTTTCCCGCCCGAGCGCTGGCAGGCCTGATCGATGAATGGAAGAACAAGGGCCTTACCCCCGCCGACGTGGACGCGGGCGAAAGCGAGCGGTACGGCAATGGTCGCGGCGGCGAGTTGTATCAGCAATATCAGGACCGGCTGAAGGCGGTGAACGCCTGCGACTTTGGCGATCTGTTGTTGCACATGCTGGTGATCCTGAAGACTCATCGCGAGGTGCTGGAGCGATATCAGCAGCGGTTCCGCTACATCATGGTGGACGAGTATCAGGACACCAACGCCGTCCAGTATCTCTGGCTGCGGCTGCTCGCGCAGGAGCGGCGCAACATCGCCTGTGTGGGTGACGATGACCAGTCCATCTACTCCTGGCGCGGTGCCCAAGTCGAAAATATTCTCCGTTTTGAGAAGGACTTCCCCGGCGCTGCCGTCATCAAGCTCGAACAGAATTACCGCTCCACCCCGCACATTCTGGGCGCGGCAGGCGGGGTTATCGCCAATAACTCGGGGCGCCTCGGCAAGCAGCTCTGGACGGAGCTGGACGTGGGCGAGAAGGTTCGCGTTCTCGGCGTGTGGGACGGCCCGGAGGAAGCGCGGCGCGTCGGCGACGAAATCGAGTCATGCCGGCGATCCGGCAAGTCGCTCAACGAGATAGCGATCCTTGTTCGCGCTCAGCATCAGACCCGGGAGTTCGAGGATCGCTTCATCGCCATCGGCCTGCCCTATCGGATCGTCGGCGGCTTCCGCTTCTATGAGCGGGCCGAGATCCGCGATGCCCTCGCCTATCTTCGCGTCGTCAACCAGCCGGCCGACGACCTCGCCTTCGAACGCATCGTCAACGTGCCCAAGCGCGGGCTGGGCGACAAGGCGATTGCCAAGCTGCACCAGCTCGCGCGTCGCACCGACATGCCGCTGACCACCGCCGCAGCACGCATCCTCGATACTGACGAGCTGACGCCGCAGGCGCGCCGCGCGCTCGGCAACCTGATCGGCGATATCGCCCGCTGGCGCGACATGGCGCGCGACCTGCCCCATCCGGAACTTGCCCGCCAACTGCTCGATGAAAGCGGCTATACCGCCATGTGGCAGGCCGAAAAGTCAGCCGAAGCCGCCGGTCGGCTTGAGAACCTGTCCGAACTGGTCCGCGCGATGGAGGAGTATGAGTCGCTCGGCGCCTTTCTCGAGCATGTCTCGCTGGTGATGGACAAGGAAGGTGGCCCGAACCAGCCGGAGATCACCATCATGACGATACACGCCGCCAAGGGGCTGGAGTTCGACACGGTATTCCTGGCCGGCTGGGAGGAAGGACTGTTCCCCTCGCAACGCGCGCTCGACGAGGGTGGGACACGTAGCCTGGAGGAGGAGCGCCGCCTGGCCTATGTCGCGATCACCCGCGCACGCCGGCTTGCTGTGATCCTCCACGCCGCAAATCGTCGTATCTATGGCCAGTGGACCAGCTCCATCCCCTCCCGCTTCGTCAACGAGTTGCCGGCCGAGCATATCGAATCGGAAACCACAATGTCCGGGGGGGCCAGCCTGTGGCAGGCCAACTGGTCCGAACGCGCCGACCCGTTCGCAAACGTCACGCGCGGGACCGGCCGGGGACCCGGATGGCAGCGCGCGGCCGGTACGCTGGACACCGGGAGCGACCGTGGCAAGCCGGGCGGCGACTGGAAGAGCCGCACCTTCTCCACCGCGCCCACGCGCATCGTTGAAAGTCGCGGTCCCGCCGTCAGCCTAGGCAACAAGGGTCGCAGCGACCTGACGATCGGCCAGCGCGTGTTTCACCAGAAGTTCGGTTATGGCGAGATCGCGGAAATCGAGGGCAACAAGCTGGAGATCGATTTCGAGACTGCCGGCCGCAAGCGGGTGATGGACAGCTTCGTGACAACGGGGTGAGACAGCGGCATATAATCCCGCCGGGGAACAGGACCGCTTCAAGGCGGCCTGAAGGTCGGAGGCGCAGATGACACCGGGACAGATGAGCGCCGCGTTCTTTCTGCAAATGTTCGTCATCCTCGCGACCTGTCGTGCATCCGGCTGGCTGATGAAGCGTTTCTTCGACCAGCCGCAGGTAATCGGCGAGATGATCGCGGGGGTCGTGCTTGGCCCTTCGCTCCTGGGGCTGTTCGCACCGGACCTTCAGAATGCCTTGTTTCCCAAGGAAATGAAGTCAGTCCTGTATGTCGGCGCGCAACTTGGCGTCGGTCTGTACATGTTCCTGGTCGGGCTCGGCTTTCGCGCTGATCACTTCCGCGCCAACGCGCGCAGCGCCGCAGCCGTGTCCCTCTCTGGCATGGCGGCGCCGTTTCTCGTTGCGGTGGCCCTGACGCCCTGGCTGATGAGCCTGCACCTGTTCGGGCCAAGCGTCAGCCGCGTACAGGCC
>CAKTFL010000316.1 GCA_934555855.1 uncultured Sphingomonas sp.
CCACCATGGCGGCCCCGACAAGGCCGTCCACCACTACCCGCGCGAGCATTATCTCGCCTGGCGAGCCGAGCTGGGTGAGCACCCGCTCTTGGCGGATGCCGGCGCGTTCGGCGAAAACCTGTCGACCTGGGGGCTGACCGAAGCCGACGTCGCGATTGGCGATCGTTTCGCGGTGGGAAACGCGATCGTCGAAGTCTCGCAGGGACGGCAGCCGTGCTTTCGGCTCAATCTCCGTTTCGGACAATCCGACATCGCGCTGAGGATGCAACGCAGCGGCCATGCGGGCTGGTATTACCGCGTCATCCAGCAGGGCCTGGTCGCACGTGGCGACACGCTGCATCTGATCGACCGCCTGACGCCCAGCTGGACGATCGCCCGGCTCCACAGGATCCTGTACCTCGATCCTCTCGACCGGGACGAGCTTCGCTGCATGGCCGCGCTGGCGCATCTTCCGGATCGCTGGAGAGCCATCGCCGAACACCGTCTTCATTCGGACCGGGTCGAGGATTGGACCCGAAGATTATGCGGATCCTGACAAGACTTTACCGACGCCAGCGATGAGCTCGCAATAGGCGGGGCTTATCGTGATTACAGGACGAAGGTATTAGCCTTATCCACGCGTATTCGGGAAAAGCATTTCGGCCGCTGTCGAAACGATCCGTCTCGACACCCAACAGGAGGACGACATGACCAGATTTCCGAAAGCGTTGGCATGGCTGGGTGGTGCGAGCGCGCTGCTTGCGCTCGCCGGCGGCGCTGTGGCGCACGACATCAAGGCCAGGCCGGGCAACGCGAAGTCGCCGAGCTTCGACATCGTGCAGACGCAGATCACCCGGTCGGGCAGCGATCTGATCTTCACCATGGCGGTCAGCGGCAAGGCGGGCGCATCCCGCCCGGCCAAGACCGGACAGCTCGCCGGCTCCAGCGTCTACTCCTATGTCTGGCCGACCAGCATCAATTCCAGCGCGATCGGCTTCGACGCCGACCAGGGTATCCTGGCATTCGCCGTCACGTCGCATCCGGATTTCGACGACACGCCGCTCTATGACGAGAATGGCGACGGCGACCTGAAGAATGACGGCGACCTGTGGCACAGCCACTGGGTGGTGCTGGTTCCGGATGACGCCTGCGGCCCGGGTTCGCTCAAGATCCGCGACATTCCAGAGGGCGCCAAGCCCCGGCTGCCCGCCACCTGGCCGGGCCTGCCGATCCTGATCGACAGCCCCAAGATCGCGCCGCGGATCTCCGGCAAGACCGTTTCGGTCAAGGTTCCGGCGGCGACGTTGGGCGACACCGCCGGCGTGAAGTTCGACGGCGTGACCTCCGGCCTCCGGATCAACGCCTCGGTGCACGCACCGCTCGCGTGCGTCGCCGACGTCTTCGATGTCGCGAGCGGCGACCTCAGCCTTCCCGGCCGCATCATGAAGTAGCCGGACCGCCTCGACCTGCGCGGTCCCGCCCCCTGGCCGCGCAGGCCGAACCCTTCAATCCGTTTCTCACGAATCGCTTAACCGGAAGGAGTATCACCATGAGCAGGATCTCTCTCGTCGACCCCAAGGCCGATACCGCCAGCAAGCCGCTGCTGGATCAGATCACCTCGGCGTTCGGCGCCACGCCGGCCATGTTCCGCGCCGTCGCCAACTCGCCCGCCGCGCTGGAGATGATGTGGGCCGGCTTCGGCGCGCTCGGCCACGGCACGCTCGGTGCCAAGCTCGGCGAGCAGATCGCGGTGCTGATCGCCGACCGCAACGCCTGCGAATATTGCCTCGCCGCTCACACCATGCTGGGCAAGAAGGCCGGCGTTTCGGCAGAGGACATGAGTGAGGCACAGGCCGGCCGCTCTTCCGACCCGCGCACCGCCGCTGCGCTGCGGTTCGCCGAAGCGCTGGTCACGAACCGGGCGCAGGTCACCGACGCTGATGTCGAGGCGCTGCGCGATGCCGGCTTCGACGACGAGCAGATCGTCGAGCTGGTGGCGCATGTCGCGCTCAACCTGTTCACCAACTACATCAACGTCGCGCTGGCGGTGCCGGTCGATTTCCCGACCGTTCGCTTCCGCAAGGCGGCGTAGTCCCTGCCGCGGGAGCGATCCCACCGGATCGCTCCCGCCTTCGTCAAAGGAAGATACGCAATGGTAGCCCTCCGCCTGGCTCCCGAATGGGATATCACGACCTGGCTCACCACCGACACGCCGGCCCCGCTCGCGTCGGTGCGCGGCCGACCGGTCGTGGCGGCCGCCTTTCAGATGCTGTGCCCGGGCTGTGTCGCCGAAACCATTCCGCAGCTCAACCGCATCCACCGGCTCTTCTCCGGCGACCAGATCGCCGTCATCGGCCTGCACAGCGTGTTCGAGCACCACGAAGCGATGGGTGAGCCGAGCCTGCGCGCCTTTCTCCACGAATATGCTGTCCGCTTCCCCGTCGGGATCGACCGGCACGTCGCGGGCGACCCGGTGCCGGTCACGATGCGGACCTACGGTTTCAAGGGCACGCTGACCCTGCTGCTGATCGACGCCGAGGGCCGCATCCGGCGACAGCATTTTGGCCACATTCCCGACCTGCAGCTCGGCGCGGAGATCATGGCGCTGGTGCAGGACGCTTCTTCCATATCAGTGCCCAGAGGCGACCTCGTGGCGGGCAGTGCTGCGCGCTGCGAGATCGGTGCGGCCTCGTGCTGACCGCCCGCAACTGACCTCACGCTATCCTGCGGCGCGACAGCTCAGCGGAACCGGCCCTGCATCAACGCCGCGAACGCCGCTGCTGCCGGTGAGCGCGCCGCGGTGGGCTGCTGGAGGAGTTGGATGCTCCGAAGCGGCGGAGCCGGGTCGAGCAGGCGAAAGACGACGGCGTTGGATGCCGGGTCAGGATCGACTGGCGAGCCCGGCATGACTGAGACACACAGTCCGGTCTCGACCATCTTCAGGATGGAGCCGAAGGTGTCGAGCTCGATGATGCGCTGCGGCGCGACCTCATGGACCTCGAAGAAGCGATCGAGTGCGCGCCTGGTACCATAATCAGCCGTCAGCAAGGCGAGCGCTTCCCCCGCCAGCAGATCGAGCGGGATGACGGATTGCACGGCGAAGGTATGCTCGCGCGAACAAGCGAGCATCAACCGGTCCTGATACAGCTGTTGTACCGCAACCGGGGCCTCGATCGGTCCGAACGCGACGCCAAGATCGAGCGACCCGTCCGCCACGCCCGCGATGATCGCGCTGTTCGACCATTCCAGCACCGTGACGTCGATCGCAGGATGCTCGCGGATGAAGGCCGACAGCACCGGCGTCAGATGGAGGGCGTTGAAGCTCTGCGTGACGGCGAGCCGCAGCTTGCCACGCTCGAGACCGCGGAACTGCGCCACCGCCTCGTGCAGACGGCTTGTGCCGTCCAGGATCCGCCTGGCATGTTCCACCACGAGCCGGCCGCCTTGCGTCACCGTGACCCGGTGCGGGGTCCGGGCATACAGCTGCATGCCC
>CAKTFL010000317.1 GCA_934555855.1 uncultured Sphingomonas sp.
TCGACCCTGACAGAAAGGTTGACCGGGCTGCTGACCGACCGCAACCAGGCGTCGATCGCCGGCATCCTGGAGAACACCAACCGGCTGACGGACGCGCTTGCCGATCGCGGGCCGGAGATCGCGGCGACCCTCGCCCAGACTCGTGTCGCGATCCAGCAGGCGGGCGATGCGGCGCAGCAGGTGGGTACGCTCGCCGCGACCACCAACGGCGTCCTGGCCGATGATGTGAAACCGGCGATGCAGAACCTGAACCGCGCGATCATCTCGGCCCAGCAAAGTGCCGACACCCTGAACGCCGCGATCGGGGACGCCCGGCCGGGCCTCCAGACCTTCTCCCGGACCACCGTTCCGGAGGCGAACCGGCTGGTGCGCGACCTTCGCAAGACCGCCGCGGCGCTGTCGTCGGTGTCGGAAAAGGTCGATCAGGGCGGGGCAAGCTCCCTGCTCGGCTCCCCCAAGCTTCCGGATTACAAGGGCAAGTGATGAGGACCGTCATGAAGACACCGCTCGCGATCCTCCTCGGTGCGCTGCCGCTGGCCGCCTGCATCAGCTTCGGCGCGAAGCCGCCGGCGTCGCTGCTGACTTTGACCTCCGCGTCCGCCGTGCCCGTCGGGCGAGTGCAGAGCTCTGCGGGCGCCCCGGGCTTGCAGATCGCCGTGCCGGTCACGCCCGCCAGCCTGGCGACCGCGCGCGTGCCGGTCGCATCGGGCGCGACCAGCCTCGCCTATGTCAAGGACGCGCTATGGTCCGAGCCGCCGGCCAGGCTGTTCGCACGCCTGCTGTCGGACACGGTGTCGGCGCGCGCCGGCCGGGTGGTGCTGTCGGAAGTGGAGGCGATCGATACGCCCGCCGCCCAGCTTGCCGGCGAGCTGCGGCAGTTCGGCATCGACGGCACGACTCGTGAGGCGGTAGTCACCTTCGACGCGGCCCTGCGTCGTCAGGCGACCGGCGCGGTCGAGAAGCGCCGGTTCGAAGCGCGGGTGCCCGTATCCTCCATCGATGCGACCAGCGTCGGCCCGGCGTTGAACGACGCCGCGAACCGAGTGGCTGCCGAAGTCGCCGATTGGGTCGGTCGCTAGGGTCGAGGGCGCCCGACCGGATCTCATTCGCACGCGTCCCGCTGATCGTCTGGGACTCGCCGGAAGTAGCGGCGTTGATCGTCGTGCAGCCGGCCTTCTTCACGACAGGCCAACGCTGTTCCTGCGCCGGGCGGTTGATCCTGCCGGAAGGGGCGGTGGGCGATCGTCAGCGAGTTGACGAGCCTGACCGACCGGCTGCGGATCGCATCCTAGGATGCGGCGGGCGAGGCATTCATGGGCCGGCTGCTGTCCGATGCTGCCGGGGCGTCGGCGCACATGGCAGTGCGGAGTTGGTCGCGATCAGCGGCAAGGTCATCCAACCGCTCGAGGCGATGGCCGGGCGCACCCCCCCGCCTTTGTCACGCCCGCCGTTCTCGACGTGACCGGCATCGCCGGCCCGGCTCAGGAGATATTCGCCCTGGGACTGAAGATGGCGCAAGTTTGCGACTTCGATGGCTCAATTCTTGAGGCGAACCGCACAGCCTTCGGCCTGTCCGGCGGACTGGTCAGCGAGGACTCGACGCTTTGGACCTGCTATCTGGAGCGGGCGCGGCCGGCGCGGTTAACCGCAATCGCCCTACTACCGGCCCCGCGGCGAATACGCCTTCGGTGGGACCGGCGCTTCCGGCAACCATCACCCCAGTGCGTATTATGCTGCCGATTACTGCGGGTTTCCCGTCGCCAGCTCGACGGCTTGGCGAAGGCGCCCCGACGTTGAGGCGGCGGTCAGATGAGCTGTGGAAATGTCGAGGTCAGCCAGCGAGTGAAGCGCACGATCTTGCGCGCATGGCGGCGATTACTCGAATAGGCGAGCCAGTAAGCATCGCCCTCGGTGGCTTTTCCGGCAAACGGCGCGACCAGGCGACCTTCCGCGAGTTCCAGCCGCCAAAGGGCCGGACTCAGCATCGCCAGCCCCTGTCCATGCAGCGCCGCCTGAGCTTCCGCGATCTGGGAGTCCATGCGAATACCACCCGAACGCTTCGCGCCATCGGCCGACAGGCCGTTCGCCTCCAGCCAGACAGTCCACCAGCGGTCTTGAGGGTTGATCCAGCGTAGCGCCAGGGCGTGTCGCGAGTCGAGCGGCAGGTCCTGGCCGGCAATGAGGGACGGGCTGCACATGGGCGTGAAGTCTAGGTCGAACAGTCGCTCGGTCGACAAGCCGGCCCAGTCCCCACGGCCGGAGCGGATCGCGACATCGACGTCACCGGCGGCGAAATCGACAATGCGGTTGTCCGCGCTCAACCGGATATCGAGCCAGGGCTCCTCCGCCTGGAACGAGCCCAGGTGCCTTGCCAGCCAGCCGCTGGCGAACGTGCTCGTGGTCGATATCCGGAGCACCGCCCCGTCCTCGCCGCGGAGTTCGTCAAAAGCCGCGTCGATCGCGTCAAACGCGAGGCTCAGTCGCTCAGCCGCGCGCGCGCCGGCGGCGGTGAGCATGGCGCGCCGCCCCCGCCGCACGAACAAGGCGATGCCGAGCCGTTCCTCCAGCACCCTGATCTGATAGCTGACCGCCGCCTGCGTTGTTCCCAGCTCGACCGCGGCCGCGGTGAAGGTGCCGTGTCGGGCCACCGCCTCAAAGGCCCGCACCGCCGCCAAGGGAGGAATCCGCCTAACTGAGCTTATCAGCAGCGTCCATCGTTCGATTGGCGCCCTGGTCCACGCGGCCATATCTTCATAGCCGTCCTGCGGATGGAGGGAGCGATGGACGACATGCTGTCCAGGGAGTGGGCGGACAATCACCGCCGTTACAGCCAGAACGTCGCGTCGATTGTCGGCGCGGCAAGCCGGGGATTGAACCGGCTGCTTGCGGGGATGCTGGGCCGTCGCCGCCGGCACCGGCCGCTGAGGGTAAGGTTTCCCCGCATTCCCCGCAGCGGCACGATCAGCGCCGCAGCATTCCGGCCGCACGGGACGGCTGACCTCGACTAACCCGCCATTGTTTCCTTGCGAAGCCATCACGATCCCGCTCAGTTAGCTACTCCATGAGGGACGGCCGCGCCGGTGGGCGCAGGTGTCGACGGGGGGCGATGATATGGGGCGGCAAACGTGGTGGGGCACGGCGACGGCGGTTGGGATACTTTGGGCGGCGGCGACTCCGGCCTGGGCTGAGTTGGCCAATGCCGGACCGTACAACGCGTCATTCCTGTCCGGCGGGATCGGGATCGACCGCGAGCTTGCCGGTGCCGGACAACTGATCGCGTCGGGTGCGCCCTACACGTTCTCGGCGTGGGTTCGTGCCGACAAGCGGCAGGAAGGTGAGGTCGTGCTGATCGCGCTCGGCGATGGCGGCGGGGAACGCCGTTCGCTGCTGCTGGATGATGGCCGGCCGGTGCTGCGCGACGGCACGGCGCGCGTGGCGGCGTCAACGGCGCTGGTGCCGGGACGCTGGACGC
>CAKTFL010000318.1 GCA_934555855.1 uncultured Sphingomonas sp.
GATCGGCGTCGATATTGGCCCGGTGATCACCGCCGAGGCCAAGGCGAACATCGACGCGCATATCGCGCGGATCCGCGAGTTGGGGCGAACGGTCGAGCAGATCGATGCCGCGGGTGACACGCAGCACGGCACCTTCGTGCCGCCGACGATCATCGAGCTCGAGAGCATCGCCGATCTCACCGGCGAAGTGTTCGGCCCGGTGCTCCATGTCGTGCGCTTTCGCCGCGAGGGGCTCGACCGGCTGATCGATGCGATCAACGCCACCGGCTACGGCCTCACCTTCGGGCTGCACACGAGGCTCGACGAGACGATCGCGCATGCCACCGCGCGGGTGCGGGCGGGCAATATCTATGTGAACCGCAACGTGATCGGCGCGGTGGTCGGCGTCCAGCCGTTCGGCGGCCGCGGTCTTTCGGGCACCGGGCCGAAGGCGGGCGGGCCGCTTTATCTCGGCCGGCTGGTCGGCGGCGCCCCGGTGCCGCCGGGCCTGAGTTCCGACGTTGCCGACCCGGCGGCGCGCGAGCTCGCGCTATGGCTTGACGGCGCGGGCGAGGAGGAAGCGGCCGCAAAGGCGCGCGCGGCGGCGAGCGCCTCGCTGCTTGGCGCCGAGGTTGAGCTGCCGGGGCCGGTGGGCGAGCGCAACCTCTATGCGCTGCATCCGCGCGGACGGGTGCTGCTGCTGCCCGCGACGGCGAAGGGGCTCGCCGCCCAGCTCGCCGCCGCGCTTGCGAGCGGCAATCACATCGTCGCCGACGCAGCGTTCCGCTGCGATCTCCCAGCGGCGCTCGCCGGGCGGGTGACGTGGAGCGCCGACTGGTTGGCGGACGGTCCCTATGCCGGCGCGCTGATCGAAGGTGATGCCGAACGGGTCCGGGCGCATCAGGCGAAGATTGCCGAGCTGCCTGGCCCGATCGTGTTGACCCAGGCGGGGGAGTATCGGCTCGACTGGCTGGTCGAGGAGGTCTCGACCTCGATCAACACTACCGCAGCGGGCGGCAATGCGAGCCTGATGGCGATGGCCTGACCGCCCGGGCGACGAACGGTGCTCAGGCCGCCTCCTGCTGCGTGGGTCCGCGCCCGCTGAGCAGGCCGAACAGGTCGCGCGGATCGCTCGGCTCGGCGATCAGGTCGAGCCGCCGCAGGTCGTCGCGTCCGTCGATCAGTTCGTGGAGACAGGACAGGGCGGAGAAATCCTCGATCCCGAAACCGACCGAGTCGAAGATGGTGATCCCGTCGGCCGTGCTGCGCCCCGCGACCTCGCCGGTGAACACGCGCCACAGCTCGACGACCGGGAAGTCGGCCGGCATCTGCTGGATCTCGCCCTCGATCCGGGTCTGCTCGGGATATTCGACGAAGACGGTGCCGCGCGACAGGATCGCCGGGGCCAGCTCGGTCTTGCCCGGGCAGTCGCCGCCCACTGCGTTGATGTGGATGCCGGCGCCGACCATGTTGTCCGAAAGGATCGTCGCCCGCGCCTTGTCGGCAGTGACGGTGGTGACGATGTCCGCGCCCAGCACGGCCTCAGGCGTCGAGGCGGCCGTGACGATCTCGAATCCCTGGCCGGCCATGTTGGCGCGAAACTTGGCCATCGCGGCTGGGTCCACGTCGTACACCCGCAATCGCTTGATCCCCAGCATCGCGCGGAAGCCGAGCGCCTGAAACTCCGACTGTGCCCCCAGCCCGATGATCGCCATCGTCCGGCTGTTCGGCCGCGCAAGGTATCGGGCGGCCAGCGCCGAGGTGGCGGCGGTGCGTAGCGCGGTGAGCAAGGTCATCTCGCTCAGCAGCACCGGATAGCCGGTATCGACGTCCGCCAGCACGCCGAACGCCGCGACGGTCTGCAGACCCAGCCTGGTGTTTCCCGGATGGCCGTTGACATATTTGAAGCTGAAACGCCGACGTTCGGCGGCGGGCATCAGCTCGATCACACCTCCGGGCGAGTGGCTGGCATAACGCGGCGCCTTGTCGAACTCTTCCCAGCGTCGAAAGTCGCTCTCGATCCGATTGGCGATGTCGAGGATGAACGGTTCGACGCCGACCTGCGCGACCAGTCGGCAAAGATCGTCCACGCCCACATAGATCGTCATGATGCTTGCCGCCCCTGCTGTTGAAATCCAAGGGCAGGGTAACGCGGCATCTTGCCGGGAAAAATTGCAGGATTGCAGGATCGCCGGGTAACTGGATGGCAAAGTGCCGGGCCATGCTATGCAATTTGCATGATCCTTCTCGACTTGCTTGATCGCCAGCTCATCTCGCTGCTGCGTGCCGATGGGCGAGCGCCCGTCTCTCGCTTGGCCGAGGCGCTCAAGGTCTCTCGCGCCACGGTGCAGACGCGGCTGGACCGATTGATCGGGTCCGGCGCGATCCTGGGCTTCACCGTCCGCGCCGAAGAGCGCCAGGCAAGAGATGGAGTCCGCGCGATCACCCTGATCGAAGTGGCCGGCGCCTCGACCAGCGCGGTGATCCGGGCCCTGCGCGGCCTGCCAGAGATCACGGCGCTTCACACCACCAATGGAGCGTGGGACCTGGTTGCGGAGGTTCACGCCGAATCGCTCGCCGATCTCGACCGCGTCCTGCGCGAGACGCGCACCGTAGAGGGCGTACTCAATAGTGAGACAAGCATCCTGCTTCGCTCCGTGCAGTAGCCGAAGCACATCGGCGCGTGGCAAGAGGCGCGGGTGGTCAGCTGCCCTGTTGCCCAGGCCCATCACGAGAGACACGGTCAGCCCCCCTTGGGCGTCCGCGAACAGCGCGCGCGAGAGGGGGCCGTTCTGCGTCGAGGTGCCGATGTTCGAGGCGATGGTCGCTTGTGATGAACGAGCACCTCTCCGCCGCCACCTTCGCGGCGGATGGCGCCCCCGGCTATCCGCGCCTGCTCTCTCCCGATCGCCGGCCCTTCCGCACGCCGATGGATGGAACGCGGTGCTGCCCTTTAGCGAGCCGCAATGGCGCCGCTTCCTCATGCGATCGGTCGGGGAAGGATCCTGAAGGAGGCATGGTTTCAGTCTCGCCCGAGCGCCAGGCTCATATCGGAGAGCTTTACGCGGTCGTCGCCGCCAGCCTGGAAGCGCGCAGGACGGATACCGGGATCGAAACGCTGGAGGCGATCGACGTACCTTGCTTGCGCGTGCCGATGCCTACCGAGCTGCACAACGACCCGCACCTCCGCGAGATCGGCTTCTTCGAGGTACCCGAAGGTTTTCTCCCGGCGAGCATGATTACTTGCAGCCCGTCCAGTTCACCGGCATTCCCTGGACTCCCGACACGCCGCCACGCCCGATCGGAGCGGACAGCTACGTGGTGCTGCGCGATTGCGGCTATGACGATGCGGCGATCGAGGGGCTGATCGTGAAGCGGGCCTTTAGCAGCACCGCATAGATCGCCGCGGCGATGATCGTCGCGTCGAGCGCCGGCACGGTGGTGAGCGTCCAGCCCTTGTAGGTGCCGAGCACGCCCACGATC
>CAKTFL010000319.1 GCA_934555855.1 uncultured Sphingomonas sp.
CGCCAACCGCGTCTTCGCGCCCGATCCCGACGAGATCGCCTGGGCGGAGAAGGCCGCCGCCGCCTTTGCCGGCGAGGGGAGGGGCGCAATCCAGCTGGACGGCAGGATGGTGGAGCGGCTGCATCTGGAGGATGCGCGGCGAGTGCTGGCGCTGGCCGCGGCCGTGCGTCGTTGAACGGCGACCATACCGCCTCCGCAACCAACTGAACGACCGCCGCCATGGCGCGTTGGGCCGATCGAAGGAGACGGCTCATGCGTGACAATAGCGGCCAGGGCGAGTCGGCCAGCAACACCCGCGATCCCACTCTCGACGAGAACAAGCGCGGCACCGGCGATCGTCCGGGCGACCAGACCGAAGGCGCCGACTTCGACCTCGGTCGGTCCGGCGAGGCCGGCAGCAAACAATCCCCGAGCGACCGCGGGCGGGGTGAAACCGCCGATGGCGGCCGGGGCTCACCCGTCGATCTAAACCGTTGAAGGAGAACACCCGCATGGCTTCCTATTCCCCCGATGTGCTCCAGTCGGTGTTCATCACCGGCCTCAAGAACGTTCACGGCGTCGAGCATCAGGCGCTGGCGCTGATGGACCGGCAGCTCGATCACCTTGAAAACTATCCGGAAGTGGCGGAGATGCTCCGCAAGCATCGCGCCGAGACCGAGCAGCAGATCGTCCGGGTCGAGGAGATACTGGCGAGCTTCAACGAAAGTCATTCGGCGCTGAAGGACGCGGCGCTGAGCTTCACGGGCAACATGGCCGCGCTGGCGCATGTGTTCGCGCCCGACGAAATCCTGAAGAACAGCTTCGCCAACCAGGCGTTCGAGAATTTCGAGGCGGCGAGCTATACCTCGCTGGTGGCGTTGTCGGAGGCGGGCTTCGCCAACCACACGGCGGCGCTTCGCCAGTCGCTGACCGAGGAACAGCGCATGGCGCAATGGGTCGCGGACAGCATCCCGGCGCTGACGCTGAAATATGTCGGCCTGCGCGCGGCGGGCGAAACCGCCAGCCACTGATCGCACCTGCCAGACTGCCGGGCCCGGAGCGCTCCCCCGCGCTCCGGGCCCGGACGCATTCTGGGCCGACGCGGGCGCCCCGGCACAATTCCGCGACAATTGCCGGTTAGGGCCGCGCGTCACCAACAAAGGGTTCAGGACACGATGCGGATGCGGGGGATGGGATTAGGCGGCCTGGGATTGGCGACGCTCGCGGCAGGTCCGGCGATGGCGCAACAGGCCGCTCCCCCGGCAGGCGCCGCATCCCGGCCCGCACCTGCTGCCGAGGCGCAGGAAGGCGACACGACGGAAGAGCCCGACATCATCGTGCGCGGCCAGCGCAACCTGCCGGGCGCGGTGATCGGCGACATTCCGCCCGAGGTGCAGCTGGGGCCGGCGGATATCCGCTCCTATGGCGTCAGCTCCGTGTCCGAGCTGTTGAACGAGCTTGCGCCCCAGACGCGCAGCGGGCGGGGGTCGGGGGCGCCCGTGGTGCTGCTCAACGGCCGGCGCATCTCAGGCTTTCAGGAAATCCGCGACCTGCCGACCGAGGCGATCGCGCGGGTCGACATCCTGCCCGAAGAGGTTGCGCTGAAATACGGCTATCGCGCCGACCAGCGCGTGGTGAACTTCGTGCTGCGCCGCCGCTTCCGCGCCGCCACCGTCGAGCTGGCCGACAGCATTCCGACCCAGGGTGGGCGCAACGTCGCAAATCCGGAGCTGGACCTGCTCACCATCCAGGGCGGCAACCGGGCAAACCTGCACCTGGAATAACAGGCGTCGTCGCCGCTGACCGAGGCGGAGCGCGGCATTCGCCAGCAGCCGGGGCCTTTCGGCGCGCCGGGCAATGTCGTCGCCGCGAATGGCGGCGTGCTCGACCCGCTGCTGGGCGGCGCGACGACGGCGGGCGTCCCCGCCTCGGCCGTGAGCGGGCGTCCGGTGCTGGGCGATTTCGCCGGACTGGGCGCGACGGCGGCCGACCAGGGCGCGTTCCGGACGCTGCTGGGCAGCTCGCGCCAGTTCAACGCCAACGCAACCTATGCGCGCAGCTTCGGCGGCATCGGCGCGACGCTGAACGGCACGCTGGAGGTCGGCGACAGCCGTGGCACCTTCGGCCTGCCGACCGCGAGCTTCGCCCTGCCGGCGGGCAATCCCTATTCCCCCTTTGCGGGAGCCGTGATCGTGAACCGCGCGCTGACGGAGTTCGATCCGCTGGAACAGCGCGGGTCGAGCATCGCCGCGCATCTCGGCACCACCGTCAACGGCACGCTGGGCGGATGGCAGTGGAACGTCACGGGCAGCTATGACCGCACCACGAGCGACACCGATACGGAACAGTCGCTGGATACCGCCGCGTTCCAGGCGCGGCTGAACGCAGGCGACCCGACCGCCAACCCCTATGCTCCGCTCGGCGCCGCCGATGTGGGAGCGCTGGCGGTCAACCGGGGGCACTCGGTGTCGAGCGCGGCGGCGCTCAATGCGCTGATCACCGGATCGCCGTTCGACATGCCGGCGGGGGCGGTGACCACCAGCCTGCGCGTCGGCGGCACCACCAGCGACCTGTCCAGCCGGTCGAGCCGGTTCGGCACGGTCAGCACCGGCGAGGTGTCGCGCGACATCGCCAGCGGCCAGCTCAACGTCGACGTGCCGCTGACCAGCCGCGCGCTGGACGTGCTGGGCGCGATCGGCACCTTGTCGGCCAATTTCAACCTCGCCGTCGACCAGGTGTCGGATTTCGGCACGCTGACCACGCTCGGCTATGGCGTGAACTGGAGCCCGATCGATGGGGTGCGGCTGATCGCCTCCCACACCGATGACGAGAACGCGCCGAGCGCCGCGCAGCTCGGCAACCCATCGGTGGTCACGCCCAATGTCCGCGTGTTCGACTATATCACCGGCACCAATGCGAGCGTCACGACGGTGACGGGGGGCAACCCCGCGCTGAACGCGGACAACCGGCACACCACCAAGCTGGGCGTGACGGTGAAGCCGCTGAGCAAGACGGACCTGACCTTTACCGCCAATTATGTCCGCAGCGAAGTGGACGACCCGATCGCGGCCTTTCCGACCCCGACGGCGGCGATCGAGGCGGCCTTTCCGCAGCGGTTCCTGCGGGGGACGAACGGGGAGCTGTTGCAGCTCGATTCGCGGCCGATCAACTTCGCGCGATCGGAGCGGTCGGAGCTGCGCTACGGATTTGACCTGTCGATCCCGATCAAGTCGCAGATCCAGAAGCAGATTGAGGCGTTCCGGGCCGGCACCGGGCCGAATCCGTTCGAGGGGCTGCGGCCGCCGGGCGGCTTTGGCCCCGGACGGGAGGCGGGCAACGCGCCGGGCGGACCGCCGCCGGCGGGCGGTCCCGGAGCCGGCGGTCCCGGAGCCGGCGGTCCCGGAGCCGGTGGGCCGAGAGCCGGTGGTCCGGGAGCCGGTGGTCCGGGAGGCGGCCCGTTCGGCGGTGGCGGCTTTGGCG
>CAKTFL010000320.1 GCA_934555855.1 uncultured Sphingomonas sp.
GTCGTGGCGAGCGGCGACGTCACCGCCGCCCCATCTGCATCGGCCCCCATCTGCATCGGCCCCCCTGTGCCCCCGCGAAGGCGAGGGTCCAGTCTGGGCTGCCGCCGTCGTGGGAGCACAAGATTCGGTGAAAGGCCGATCCTGTCGCCCTGGCCTGCCTCGATCAGCCGCTAACCGACCCCGTTCGCGCGGAAATGCGCCAGCATCCGCGACCAGCCGTCCTTTGCCGCGGCCTCGTTGTAGCTGGGCCGGTAGTCGGCATGGAAACCATGGCTCGCACCCGGATAGACGCGCAGCGACGATCCGGTCCGGCCCGCCGCCTTCAACGCCGCGCGCATCGCTTCCACGTCGCTGACCGGAATGCCCTGATCCTTTTCCGCATACAGGCCCAGCACCGGCGCCTTCACATCGCCCGCGCGGGGGATCAGCGTGTAGAGCTTGCCATACCAGGCGACGCCTGCCCGGACATCGGGATCGGTCATCGCCGCGCGCCAGACCACCGTGCCGCCCCAGCAGAAGCCGGTGATGCCGATGCCGGCGGGCCTGACGAACGGCCGTCCCTTCAGCCAGTCCGACGCGGCGCGGACGTCGCCGTCAACCTGTGCCGGCGTCGCCTGCTGCACGATCGGCATGATCTGCTTGAAATCGGTAAGCGCCGGCAGGTTGACGCCCGAGCGATAGAAGAACTCGGGCGCGATCGCGACATAGCCCTGCCGGGCCAGTCGGCGGCAGACATCCTTGATATAGTCGTGAACGCCGAAGATCTCGTTGACGACGATGATCGCGGCATGGCGGCCCACCCCGTTCGGCCGCGCGACATAGGCGGGCAACGGCCTGGTCGCGCCGTTCGGGATCAGCACCTCGTCGATCGTCAGCCCCTCGGCCGGCGTGGTGATCGGCGCCGCATCCGCCGATACCGCCGCCAGCGCATAGCCGGCGAAGAACATGCTGGTGGCGGCACGGCGCGTGACGTGCAGGTCGACGGCCGGCGTGCCGTCCGGGCGGGTCAGATCAACCATCGCAGGGCCTCCTGGGGGGTCGTAAGCGTGCAGCCTATCCGGCCACCACCCGTCGGGCAACGGCCTCTCCCGCAGCCGGATCAGGCCTCGCCGGCCGCCACCGCCTCGTTGATCGGCCGGGCGGGCGCGGGGGTCTGGGTGCGGGCGAGTGCCTCGATCCGGCCGCCCTCGATCCGCAGCTCGTTGAAGGCGGCGGGCGTGCTGCGGATACGCTTCGACAAGGTGCCCGCGCCGATCATGCGGATCGTCCGCCCCGCCCGCTCCACCGGGACGTCGAACGGATCGTGGACATGGCCCGACAGAACCGCATGGGCGCCGGCCTCCGCCAGCTCAGTCAGCGCCTCGTCGCCGCGCCGAGTCCGGGCCGTGCCGGTCGTGCCGCCCTCGATCAGCGGGTGGTGGGCCGCGACAAGGATGACGTCGCCCTTGGGGGCATCGGCGATCAGTTGCAGCGCCCGGCGCAGCGACCCCCGGCTGACGCGCCCCTTGGACCAGTTCCAGCGCCACTGCGCCCGCGCCGTCGTCTTCAGGGGCACCACCGTGATGCCGGGCAGGTCCAGCGGCTGCTCGATCATCCGCTCCACCGCCGCGTAGCGGGTGTAGGGAGAAATGAACCGCCGCAGCGGGTCCCAGTAATAGGGGATGTCGTGATTGCCGACTTCCAGCGTCACGGGCACGCCCAGCTCGCGCAGCCAGTCGCCGCCGCGCTGGAACTCGGTCGGGGTGGCGCGCATGGTCAGGTCGCCGGTCATGATGACGGCATCGGGCCGCTCGTCGGCGACACGCTGCTGGAACCAGGCAAGGGCAGCGGGGTCTTCCGCGCCGAAATGAACGTCACTGACGTGGAACAGTCGGGTCATTCACCCCTCAATGCATGAGCCGCGATAAGGCTCAATAATCGCGTGACACGCGCACATTGCCGCTCGTCCGGCCAAGGGTGGAGATGCTGGACAGCAGCGACAGCCAGCGGGTCACCTGAAACTCGACCTGGGTCGCCGAATAGCCCTGCCCGTCCGTGACGATCTCCGCGTACAGGCGGCGGGTCACGTACTTGCCCGCCGCGATCGAGGTGCCCTGCCCCGTCTGCGGATCGGCGGGCAGGATGCGGAGCCGGTCGAGCCCCGCCGCGCGGCGGACCGCGTTGATCGGGTTCAGGCCGTTGCCGCCATTCTGCAACGCCGCCACCGCCGCCGCGAGCTGAAGCGCCTCGGGCGCGGACAGGTTGGTGATCGAGGTGCCGAACAACAGGCGCGACAACAGTTCGTCCTGCGGCAGCGCGGGCGTACTGGTAAAGCCAATCTCCGGCTTCAGCGCATTGCCGGTCACCCGAATCGACGCATTGAGGCCGGTGGAGGTCGCATCCGCCTCGATATCCAGCGCCGGGTTGGCCGGCACCTCTCCGGCGAAGCGGATCACGCCGCGTTCCAGCTGGAATTCCCGGCCGGCAAACTCGTAATCGCCCCGGATGAGGTCGGCGCGCCCGGTGATCGCGGGATTGTCGGGCTGACCGCCCAATTGGAGGTCGGCCGACCATTCGCTCGACAGGCCAAGGCCGCTGACGCGCAGCGCCTCGCGCGCACGGGCATGGATGGCCAGCCGCCAGGGCGCGCCGGGGGCCTCGTCCTCCTCGTCAGCCGCGCCGGCAGGCAGGTTGATCTCGCGCACGTTCAGGCGCGGGGCGGCGATGGCGGCGGCCGCCTGGCCCAGCCGATAGCGGCTGCGGTCCAGCACCACATCGCCCGAAATGGTGCCGCCCTGCCCATCGGAGCGGAAAAGGAGCGTTCCCGACACGGTGGCGCCGATGTCGTCGCGCGCGATCATGGCCGCGTGATCGGCCTGGAGCCGGACGTCGAGCCCGACCCCGTGCGCCGCGCCGAAGTCGAAGCTGCCGGTGCCGCTCACCCGCCCGCCCTTGCCGGCCGTCGCGCCGAACTGGTCGATCCGCAGCAACGATCCGGCAAAGCGGCCGTTCGCCTCCACGCCGGTCAGCACGGTGCCGGTGGTCGCGCTCTCGATCCGCGCGCCGCTCGCCCGGACGGCACCGCGAATGGTCGGGTGCGCGACGGTGCCGGTGGCGTCGGCGCCGATCGACACGGGACCCGACAGGTCAAACAACTCGACGCCGGTCAGCCGCCACAAGGTATCGGCCGGCCCGGCATAGCGCAGCTGCGCGGTCAGCGGCGCGCGCGCGATGCGGTCGGCCAGCGCGCCCTCGCCCAGCGGCGTCAGCAGCGCCTGCATCCGCCCGATCGCCTGCCCGCCCGAGCCCATCACCGCTCGCACCCCCAGCCGCTCTGGGGTCAGCACGCCCGCGACCGCCACGTCGATCGGCCGCGACGACAGCACCAGGCCCGATCGGGTCAGCCCCCGCACGGTCAGGTCCACGCGCCCGGTCGGCTGCGCGCCGGCCCCCGCCTGCACCGTCAGCCGCCCCGA
>CAKTFL010000321.1 GCA_934555855.1 uncultured Sphingomonas sp.
GCCGACGATGCCGCCGCCGGTAACCACCGCATCACCCTTCTTGACGGCCTCGATGCGCTGCTGAAATTCCTTCTGCCGCTTGGTCTGCGGGCGCAGTACCAGGAAATAGAAGGCGACGAACACGAGTGCGAGCGGCGCAAACATGCCGATCAGGCCGCCTGCGCCCGCATCGGCGCCGGCCCCAGCGGTCTGGGCATAAGCTGGTGTAATGAACATCGGATCCGTGCATGGCTGAAGCGCGGGGAGAACCTCCCCGCAGGAAACGCCGCGCGCTAGCATCCAGGGGCTCCGCGCGCAATGGATGTGCCTGAAGGGTGCGGGAACGGCAGGCGGGTAGCAGATCCGCTTGCATCCCCCGCCGGCACGGCGTACAGGCGCCCCCCTCGGTCGGGGCGTAGCGCAGCCTGGTAGCGCATCACACTGGGGGTGTGGGGGTCGCAGGTTCGAATCCTGTCGCCCCGACCAATATTCTCGAAACCAACTGGACGTCGCCACGCTCGTAAAAACGGGCGTGGCTGCATCTTCTTGCCCGTCTGCCGCGACATCGCTGCGGTGTGAACCGCCGCAGCATCACTCGCCTTGAATAAAGATAGTTGCCTAACTATCAATAGTTCGTGACTGAGTCAGACCCACATCTCCAGCGCCGCTTCGGCGCCCGGCTCGTGCCGCTGGCGCGGGGCTATCGCCGTTATCTCGACCGTGGCCTGTCGGAGCTGTCGCTCTCGCATTCCATGGGTCTCGCGGTGATGCTGCTCGGCCGGATGGAGGAGGGGGTGCGCCAGGGCGCGCTCGCCGACCAGCTCGGCATGGAGCCGCCGTCCGCGGTGCCACTTGTCGATCAGATGGAGCGGGGTGGCCTGGTGGAGCGTCGCATAGACGCCGGTGACAAGCGCGCGCGCACCCTGCACCTGACGCAGGCAGGCCGCGACCTCGCGGCGCGGGCCGAGGCGCGGTCGGCCGAGATCAGGGCCGAGCTGTTCGACGGGATCGATAAGGCCGATCTTTCCACCGCGCTGGCGGTGCTCGATCGGCTGCACCAGGTGATCGGGGCGGCCGAGCAGGACTGACATGACCAGGGTCACCGTCCGCGAACTGATCTTCGCGGCCAACACCTTCGCGGCGGCAGTGATCGCCCTCCTCATCTCCTTCTGGGCGGGGCTGGACCGGCCCTTCTGGGCGATGGCCACGGCCTATATCGCCAGCCAGCCGCTGAGCGGCGCGGCGCGGTCCAAAGCGGTGTTCCGCTTGGTCGGCACCGTGGTCGGCGCGGGCGTCACGGTGGTGCTGATACCGACGCTCTCCAACGCGCCGGTGCTGCTGTCGCTGACGCTCGCCCTGTGGGTGGCGGGATGCCAGTTCGTGTCGCTGCTCGACCGTACGCCGCGATCCTACATGTTCATGCTCGCCGGCTATACCGCGGCGCTGGTCGGCTTTCCCTGCGTCGGTCGGCCGGAGGCGATCTTCGACACCGCCGTGCTGCGGGCCGAAGAGATCGGCATCGGCGTGCTGTGTGCCGCCTTTATTCATTCGGTCGTGTTCCCACGCAGCGTTTCGGCGCTGCTCGGCACGCGGCTGGGCGCGATCATAAGTGAGGCGCAGGCGTGGATTGCCGATGCGCTTTCCCTCGCCCCACCGGCGCGCACGGCGGGTGAGCGACGGCGGCTGGCGGCCGATGTGACGGAGCTCCATGCCATGGTAGTCCACCTGCCGTTCGACACCGCGCGTATCCGGCCGCGCCGGGCGGTGCTGAGCGCGGTGCAGGACCGGCTGGTCATGCTGCTGCCGCTCGTCTCGGCGGTGGAGGACCGGCTCCGCAGCCTCGTCCGGCTGGGCCCGATCGCGCCGGACCTGGCCGCGCTGATGGCGGACATTCGCGACTGGGTGCGCGATCCCGTGGGGGATGGCGGAACGCTGCTCGCCCGCGCCGAGGGCATGGCGGCGAGTGTGCCGGGCCGCGACTGGCGCGCGCTGCTGACGCTGAACCTCGCCGAGCGGCTGGGCGAGCTGGTTCAGCGTTGGGAAGCGACACGCATCCTCGCGCGGCAGGTGGCGGAGCCCGACCGCGTTATCCCCGGCCCGGTTCAGGCGCTTGTCCGCGAACGCAGCGGACGACCGCTGCATCGCGATTACGGCATGGCGCTGTTGTCCGCCTTCGCGACCTTCGTGGCGATCACCGGCTGCTGCGCCTTCTGGATCGCGACCGCCTGGCCGGAGGGTGCGGTGGCGGCGATGATCGCGGCGGTGATCTGCTGCTTTTTCGCGACGTTGGACGACCCGGTGCCGGCACAGCGCAGCTATCTGCTCTGGACCGTCTTCTCGACGCTGCTCGCCGGGCTCTACCTGTTCGTGATCCTGCCCGCCGTGCACGGCCTCGTCATGCTGGTCCTGGCGCTGGCGCCGACCATGCTGGTGCTGGGCGTGCTGATGGCGCGGCCGCACTGGTACGGGCGGACCATGCCGGTGGTGATCGGCTTTGTCGGCGGGCTGGCGCTGACAAACGAGTTCGCGGTAGATGCGGCGACCTTCCTGAACAGCAACATCGCGCAGCTGGTCGGATGCGCCGCCGCGATCCTGGCGACGCAGCTCGTCCGCAGCATGGGTGCAGCGGCCGCGATCCGGCGGCTGAGGCGGGCAGGATGGCGCGATCTCGCCGCGCTCGCCGGGGCCGGCCCGCGCGGGGTCGCCGAATGGACCAGCCGGATGCTCGACCGGGTCGGCCTGCTCGCCGCACGCATCGGCGAGGTACAGGGCGAGGACAGCGACGCCGCGGCGGCGAGCCTGCGCGAGCTGAGGATCGGCATCAACGTCGCCCAGCTGGACGAGGCTGCCCGGCCGCTCCGCAGTGCCATCGCCGACCATTTCGCCGAACAGGCGGAAGGCGCGGAGGGGCCGCCGTCGCCGGTGCTGCTCGACCGCATCGACCAGGCGATTGCGGCGGGATGGGGCCTGCCCGACCCGGCCGACCAGCGCCGGACGCTGGCCGCGCTGACCGGGCTCAGGCGCAACTTCTTTCCTGACGCGCCCGCCTGGCAAGCCGAAAGGATGGCGGCATGACCGGGGAAATCGAGATTGCGGGCGTGTTCGTCCACCCGCTGCTGATCGCCGTCTGCCTGGCGCTGCCGCTGGCGCAGCTGATCGGCTGGGCATTGGGCCGGATCGGCTTCTACCGTCTGGTCTGGCACCGCGGCCTGTTCGACGTCGCGCTGACGATCGTGCTGTGGGCGGGCATCGGCGCCCTGATTACCGGCGGGTCGCTCGCGCCCGCCTTTGTTGGCTAGAGATCATGACACGCTTTGCTTCGTTCCGCCCGATCCTTCTTCTCCGAGTCGCGGTGACCTTGGTCATCGTCGCGCTGGCGATCGTCGCCGGCCAGCGGCTGTGGACCCATTATGAGGTCGATCCCTGGACACGCGACGGCCGCATCCGCGCCGACGTGGTGC
>CAKTFL010000322.1 GCA_934555855.1 uncultured Sphingomonas sp.
GATTTCAGCGCGCGCGGCAACGTCCACGCCGCGTCCGGGCTCATCGAGCAGGAGCAGCTTCGGTCCAGGCATGAGCGATCGGCCAATCAGCACCTTCTGCTGATTGCCGCCCGAGAGTGCGCCGATCGCCAGGTCAGGAGATGCCGCCTTGACGCCCATCCGGCGCAGCATGGGCGATACTTGCCTGCTCTCGTGGCCGGAGCGTAGCAACCCCAGCCTGCAGAGCCGGCCGACCACCGGGATGGAGAGGTTACGCGACACCGCGAGATTGGGGAAGATCCCCTCCGACTTGCGGTCCTCCGGCACGAATTGCAACCCGGCCGCGAGGCGTTCGTGAAGCGGCAGCCGGGAGACGTCCGCGCCGTCCAGCCACACACCGCCCCGTGCGAGCCTGGCACCACAC
Source organism: uncultured Sphingomonas sp. (assembly GCA_934555855.1). The sequence goes on from CAKTFL010000322.1 coordinate 404, forward strand.
AGCGCTTCGAACAGCTCGGTACGGCCGGCACCCAGCAGGCCGTATATGGCCGTCACCTCGCCGGCGCGGATGTGCAGGTTGACCGCATCGACGGCGATGTTGCCGTTGTGCCGCACGGCCGTGAGGTCCTCCACGCGCAGAACGACCCGACCTGGCTGAACATGTGAGCGCGCTCCTGGCGACACCTGCTCGCCCAGCATGTGTGACACGATCCAGGAGATGGTGAACTGGCCGCGCGGGGCGTTGGCAACCCGCTTTCCGTCTCGCAGGATCGTTACGTGGTCGCCGATACGCTCGATCTCCTGCATCCGATGCGAGATGTACACGATCGCGACACCGGCAGCGCGCAGGTCGCCGATCACACGGAACAGGTTTTCTATTTCGTTCGTGGACAGCGCGGATGTCGGCTCGTCCAGAATGAGGACGGAGATATTCCGGGACAGCGCGCGGGCGATCTCGACCACCTGCTGTTCGCCGACAGACAGCGTGCCGACCGGGACGTCTGGGTCGATCCGGACGCCCAAGCGCTCCAGAACCGCCACGGTTTGGAGGCGTTCGGCGCCGCGGTCCACCAGCAGGCCTTCTCCCTCTTCGGCAAGGAATATGTTCTCGGCCACCGTCAGGTTCGGGCAAAGGCTGAGCTCCTGGTGGACGATGCCGATGCCGTGCCGCGCGGCGTCCCGGACGCCAGCCAGCGCCACCTCGCGTCCGTCGATCATCAAGCGGCCACCGTCAAGCCGCTCCACACCGGCGAGGATGCGCATCAACGTGGACTTGCCTGCCCCGTTCTCGCCGATCAGCACGTTCACCGCGCCTGCGTGAACCTCGAAGTCCACACCGGCCAGCGCGGTCACGCCGCCGTAGCGCTTCACGATGCCCCGTGCGGCCAGTCGTGGCGCGGTCACGCGCGGCCTGCCTGACTGGTCCGCCGGGTCAAGGATATGGGCGTGATTTTCAACTGGTCTCCTGGTTCGCCGGGCGTGACTGCGCCAGCAAAGGAAACGCGATCCCCCTCCTGGATCGTGGCAAGGGTCGCGCGGAGCGGACCGAGCGCGCGTTCGGTCAGTTCAAGGCCGACTTCGGCGAAGGCGACCTGATCCGCTACGTCGTTGAACGTCACAAAAGGCAGGGCATCGCGGACGGCCGTGCCCGATACCATCGGTCCGACCTGCAATATTACGGGACCGGAAGAGGTCGCCAGCGTCAGCGTTCCACGCGGCCTGCCGATCGCCTTTTCGATGACCACGCCTTCACCCCGCGTGATGAATGTCCAGGCCGATCCCTCGCCCGCGCGGTTACCCTTCGCGGCACCAAAGGCGTCCAAGGGCCGGGAGGTCAGAACGTCCAGGGGCACCGAGCGCCCGGGCAACTCGCGCTGGGCTCGTGTCCACGCGTCGGCAACATAGGCCTTGACGTTGAAAGTTCCGCTCCCGCGTTGCCGGATGCGGGCGGCATCTTCGGTGGAAAGGACGGTGCACGCGGGCAGCACTGCGGCCGTTAGTACCGCCGCCACACTGCGCCACGCTCGCTGTGCAGGTCTTCGCATGACCGAACCTCCAGCAACCATCCTCTGCTCCGATCCGGTTCTTTGACCGTTTTGTCACGGGTAAGCGGCGATGGCTATCCATGTCAAACAAACTAATTGCAATCGGAAGTGATAGGCGAAATAAAGCAAACCAATCGAAGGGGCGTGCGACGTTTGCTCCTGCAAGCCTCGGTTGCTGGGAGAGATGTGTGACAATCGAGCTTCGCTCCGCCGGCGGGAGCCGTCCCGACATCGACGCGCTGCGTCGCCGTGCGGCGTGGGTGCGGCGGCAGGCGTTGACCATGGTTTATCGGGCCGGGCAGGGCCACCCCGGGGGCGATCTCTCCGCTACCGACATCATCGCGACTCTGTACTTCGGCGTGCTGCGCTTCGACGCTGCAAGGCCGAGCGATCCGGGCCGTGATCGGTTCGTGCTCAGCAAGGGGCATTGCACGGGCGCCCTTTACGCTGCGCTCGCTGGCGCCGGGTTTTTCCCCGAGTCCGAGCTGGAGACCTATCTTCAGCCGGGATCCAGGCTGAACGGCCATCCCAACCGGGCCTATCTTCCGGGCGTGGAGACGAACACGGGGCCGCTGGGGCATGGCCTGCCCGTCGCGGTCGGCATGGCGGTGGCCGGGCAGATCGATGGATCGTCCGTCCGCGTGTTCGCGCTGACGGGCGATGGTGAACTTCAGGAAGGCAGCATGTGGGAGGCCATCATGTTCGCGGGGCATCGCGGGCTGGCTAACCTCACTGCAATCGTGGATCGCAACCGCTTGCAGCAAGGGGCGGGAACGGAGGAGACCAACGGACTCGAGCCGCTGCCGGACAAGTGGCGTGCCTTCGGCTGGGATGTCGCGGTCGTCGACGGTCATGACTACGCCGCCCTGCTCGACGTTCTACGCGTGCCCGACCTGCCGCGCACGCGGCCACTCTGCGTGATCGCGAACACGATCAAGGGTCGTGGTGTGAGTTTCATGGAGGGCAAGGCGAGTTGGCATCACGGCGTGCCGGATGACGCGCAATTTGCTCAAGCCATGGCCGAACTCGATGAGGAAAACGCACGATGAAGGAGTCCGGCAGCCCTGGCTTCGATTGCCGCAACGCCTGGGTGGGAGCACTCGAGGCGTTGGCGGCCGACGATCCGCGCATCATGGCGGTGGTCAACGACTCCGTCGGTTCCAGTAAGCTCAACCAGTTTCGCGACCGCTTCCCCGAGCGACTTATCAACGTCGGGATAGCCGAGCAGAACATGGTGGGTGTGGGCGCCGGGCTGGCCAACGCCGGCAAGATTCCGTTCGTGAGCGCCGCCTCCTGCTTTCTCACGGCTCGCGCGCTGGAACAGATCAAGGCGGACTGCGCGTACAGTGAGGCGAATGTCAAACTGTGCGGCATGTCGAGCGGCGTCGCCTATGGCGAACTCGGTCCGACGCACCACAGCATCGAAGATCTGGCGTGGTTGCGCGCCATGCGCGGGCTGACGGTGCTCGTGCCCGCCGACCC
>CAKTFL010000323.1 GCA_934555855.1 uncultured Sphingomonas sp.
GGCGTTCATAGGGGAGGTCCGTCTCGTCGCCGATAAGCGCGATCGTGCCGTCGAACTTGAGCTGGCGCAGCATGATCGCGGTGTGGGCGCCAGCGTGGCTGGCGCCGACGATTACGACGTCATGGTGGTTCATGGCTGCGCCGCCGGATCGCGAAGCGTCATGATTCCGGCCCGATCGTCACGCGCAGGCCGTCGAGACTGGCGTCGAACGGGATCTGGCACGCCAGCCGCGAGGTCGGCGCGCGATGATTCAACCCGTCGAGCAGATCCTGTTCCTCATGACTCGCCGGGGACAACTGGGCGGCATCCGCCGGATCGACAATCACGTGGCAGGTCGCACAGGACAGGCAGCCACCGCACGCCGCCAGCAACTCATCGACCCCGCCGTCGCGGACGATCTCCATCACCGATAATCCTGGGGCCGCCGCCAAGGTGCGGGTGTTGCCCTCGCGCGTGGTCACGATCAAACTGGCCATATTCATTCCTGATGGTGAAGTTTGTGTCGCGCCCGCGCGGAAGGCCGTGCGGGCGCGACATTGAAGGATTGGATCTGCTGATGCGCGAGCTGCGGGAGCGGATACGCCATGACCGGGGCACGGACTATCGCAACGCTTCCCGTGTCCGCTGACCGGACTGGTTCCGGCATGGAACGCCGCCGCAGCGACCGGGGTCGCCTGCGACGGCGCCTGCCCTAGCGCGACAGGTCGATGGCGCCGGTGCCGCGTCGGTCAATAATGCAACCTGAACTCGACGCCCACCCGCCGCGGCGTCAGCACGCCACGCGAATAATAGCGCTCGACCACATCGGTGCGGACTTGATTGAGGGACGATATGTCATTGCCGATCGCCGTCACCGCATACTTGTCGGTAAGATTGTCTGCGAACAATCCGATCTCGAACTGTCCGGCAATGTAGTTCAGCGACGCACTCTGGGTCACATAGCCGGGGATGACTTCGCCATTGCCGCGCAGTCCCACGCGCGAATAGATGTCGCCGCGATAGATGGTGGCCCAACTTGCCTCGATCTTGCGGTTCTGACCGAGCGCATGGGTGTAGATGAGCTGGGCGCTGCCCGAATTCTTGGCCGACCCTGGCAGGCGGTCGCCGGACAAGGCATCGTAGCGGATGCCCTGGCTCACCACCAATCCGGTGACGTTCTGCGTCAGATGCGCGTCGACATAGGAATAGGTGCCGATCAGTGCCAGGTTGGGCACGATCCTCAGCGTGCCCTGGATGTCGAAGCCCCTGGAGACCGCATCGGCGCCGTTGACGGTGACACCGATCGCGCCGTTCACCGTCTGGCTGGGCACCTGCACCCCCGTCCAGTTGATCTCGAAGGCGTCGACGGTGAACTGGAGCCGCTTGTCGAACAGGCTGCCGCGAACGCCGACCTCCTTGTTGCGTGTCTTGTCCGGGCCGTAGAACCGCTCGTTCGGCAGCGCGCACAGGACCTGTCCGCCGGCCGCGGCCCGCGCCAAATCTTCGGCCGTGCAGGCCACGACCTGATTGGCGCCGCCAACGCGATATCCCGTCGAATAGGTGAAATAGGCGAGCAGGTTGTCGCTGAACTTGTAGGAGGTGTTCGCCTTCCAGACGATGCCGTCCTTGCCGGTCGTGCCCGGCTGGAACCGGCTCGGCAGGATCGTGGTCGACGGGTAAGCCCCGATGCCCGCCCCGATCAGAGGCAGGGCCGATCCGCCCAATACGTCGGCGTTGTACTTGAAATAGCGTATGCCGCCCGTGACCTGCCACGCCTTGGTAAGATGGACCGTCAGCTCGCCATAGGCGGCCTTCTCGACCGTTTTCGTATTCAGCAACGAGATATATTCGAGATTGTCCGGCCGCGCTATGCCGGCAAATTCCGCGAACCCTGGCGTGTATTCATACCGGCTGCTGTCGAACTTCAGCCGGTTGTAGAAGCCGCCGATCACCCAGTTGAACGGCCCGCCGTGAGTGGAGACGAGACGAACTTCCTGGTTCAACTGCTTATAATGCTGTTCATTGTTGGCGTAGGACGAGAATTGCGGAAACGCTTCATAGCCGTAATCCAGGTCGAGCAGCAGGTCGGTGTTATCGTCGACACGGGTGATGTGCTGCTTGGTATAGGCTGTGGTGCTGACCAGCTGGGCAATGTTGCCGAGATTGATGTTGAACTCGGCCGAGAACAGGTCGGCATCGCGCTCAACCGGTTCCAGATAGCGCCAGGGACCCTCATATCGGCCGGTTCCCAGCACGCCGGCGCCATTGGCCTGGCGACCGCCCGTCCTGGTGTTCTGATGCGCGTAGGTAAGGTACGCCTTGATGTTGGGATTATACTCGAGCAGCAGCTGGTTGCGCGTGGTGAAGGTGTGTTCATAATTCACATCCTCCTTGCGCCTGAAATTGTTCGCATAGTCGCCGAAGTTCAGCGAGCCGGTTGACGTCCCCGTGGCGCGGCCCGGTTGCGGGTCGGAGATTCCTGGCTGCCGGATCAGGTAGTTGTAATCGATGAAGCCGGCATTGTCGTAATAGCCGGTGGCGGTGCGGAAGGCGATGTGGTCCCGGACCAGCGGTACGTTGATCGCGACGTCGCCGACCGCCCCGAAATCGTCCGAATGCGACTGGGCATAGCCGCGGCCGTGAACGTCGATCGACAGCCGATCGGTCTCTGGACGGTTGGGAATGTAGCGGACGGCGCCCGCAAGCGTGCCGAGCCCGTACAGCGTACCCTGCGGCCCCTGGAGCACCTCCACGCGACTGATGTCGATCAGCTTGAAGTCGAGATACAGGGGAACTTCGCCGAGATAGACCCCGACCGAATTGCCGCTGTTGGCGCCGAGGACGCTGGTGTCGCCCGATGCGATGCCCCGCAGGATGATGCCGCCGGTCGACGCCGGGCCGGTGTCCGCGACGGTGACGCCCGGCGTGAACGACGCGAGCGAACGGATATCGTCCAGCCGCTGTGACTGGATGGTGTCCGCGGACACTGCGCTGATGTTGATCGGCGCATCCTGAAGCGTCGTGCGCCGCCGGCTGCCGGTGACGACGATCTCGTTCGCATCGGCCGCAGCGGTGGTGTTTTCGTCGGGGGAAGCGGTGGAACCCGTGGCAACCTCTTGCGCCAGCGCTGGTCCACCGACAACGCCCATCAGCGCCGTCGCGCACAGCATTCCTGCGCGTGAGAAACGTCCTGCCATCAATTCCCCCTCGGTACGTAGAACTCGTCGCCTCTCCGCAAACTTCTGGCCGGCGTTGGCGCCTCGGACGGGGCCAATCGCTAGGGGCAGATTGTTGATATTGCGGGCGGACCGACATGGGGCGTTTGACGTAAGCGCCCGATCGGGGGCGAACGTCTACGTCAAACGGCGGATGCCGCGCCGGCTGGTGAGGCGCTATCCGATCGTCATGGCATCCCGTGCTTTTCCCGCGATCACCCGCTC
>CAKTFL010000324.1 GCA_934555855.1 uncultured Sphingomonas sp.
GATACCGGCCGTCCGATCGTCGGCCTCGCTCGCAGCCACCATTACTTCCATTCGGGCTATGTGGACCTGATCCTGGGCGGGCTGGTCGGCATTCGCCCGCGCGCCGACGACATGCTGGAGGTCAACCCGCTGCTTCCAACACCCGGCGACCCACAGGCGCTGGCTTGGTTCCGGGTGCAGGACGTGCCGTACCATGGACGCCGCGTCGCGATCACATGGGACGCCGACGGCACGCATTACGGCCGCGCGGGCCTGACGGTCGAGGTCGATGGGCGCCAGGTGGCGCACCGGCCCGACCTCGGTCGCCTCGTCCTGCCGCTGCGTCGACGGGCGCAACCGGCCATCGAGCGTCCGATCTCACGATCGGTGCAGCTCGTCCGCGGCACCTATCCGCTCGCCAGCGCCTCGACGGCGACCGATGCGGAAAACGTCCATGATGCGGTCGACGGGCGGGTGTGGTTCATGCCCGAACTCGGCAATGGCTGGTCCTCCGAACCGTCGCCGGCGCGGCAATGGTATGCCATCGATTTCGGCCGGCCGGTGCGGCTGGAGCGGGCGGAGCTTGCTTTCTTCGCCGATGGCGGCCGGTTCGCCGCGCCCGCCTCCTATCGTATGCAGGCATGGCTGGATGGAGCGTGGCGGGACCTGCCCGCCAGGGGCGATGCGCCGCTCGCCAACGGGATCACCAACGTCCGCTGGCGCGCCACCACGACGGCGAGGGTCCGCATCCTGTTCGATCTGGCTCCCAACAGCGCGATGCGGCTGGTGGAGGCGAAGCTGTTCTGAGGATCGCATGGGCGGACCGCATCGTGCCGGTCCGCCCATGCATTATCCTCCCGCTTGCACCCCTGCCGGTTCCGGGACGAGTTCGACCCTGTTCCGGCCCAGCTTCTTGGCGCGGTAGAGCGCCCGGTCCGCTTCGCCGATCAGGCTTTCGGGCGCGCGGGACTGGCCCGCCGTCCACACGTCCACGCCAAAGGACATGGTGACGGGCCCCAGTCGCTGCCCGCGATAATCGACCGTCATCGCGCCCACGGCCTGGCGCAGCTTCTCCACCCGGCTGCAGATCAGCTCGGCCGAGGCACCGGGTGCGATCACCGTGAACTCCTCGCCGCCATAGCGGCAAACGATGTCGCCATGGCGGAACTGGGACTGGATCTGGCCCGCAACCGACTTCAGCAGTGCATCGCCCGCCTCATGCCCGTGCGTGTCGTTGAACCGCTTGAAGTGGTCCACATCAGCCATCACGACCGCGAGCGGGCTGGCGTTGCGTTGCGCCCGTGCGGTTTCCAGCTGCATCGCCTCCTCCAGATAGCGCCGGTTGAACAGCTTGGTCAGCGGATCGCGGATCGACTGTTCACGCAGGCGCGAGCGCAGATTGTCGTTGACCAGCGCCAGCGCGACATTCTCCATCAGCATGTCGAGGCGGAAGCGCTGCTCTGGCTCGGTCAGGCCCTCGACATAGATCAGGCCCAGCACCTCGCCGCCCGCGATCACCGGCTCGCACAAGCGCTCCACCGGCATGCCGCCGGCCGCATGGGCGCACACGATGTCGGCGCCGGGCTGGTCCACCGCATGGGTCTGGCCCCGGCGTAGTCCCCAGCACTGGTTCGGCTGAAAGCATTCGGGCTTGGCATAGGGCTCGCCCCAAGCCGATCGCCGGACCAGCAGGTTGCGCGAATGGTTGTGGATGTATAGCGCGCCGGCAAGGTCCGGGAACACCTTGGGCAGGAAGCAGTTGAGCACCTCGCTCAGTTCGCCTTCGCCCTGAATGGCCTGGAGCCGGTGCGCCATGTCGCTCAGCAGCTCGATCGATTGCTGCCGGGCCTGCAGTACCTCGCCGCGATGGCGCAGTTCGGCATTGGCGCTCGCCAATTGCCCTTCTGCCTGTTGCGACTGTTCGATCGCATGGGTCAGGCGCTCGGCCATGTCGTTATAGGCGGAGGCGAGGCTTCGGAATTCTGCGCTGCCGCTGCGGTCCAGCAGCTGGGCTCGCGCGGTTCGATCGCCATTGCCGAAGCGTGTCACTGCATCCAGCAGATCGGCCAGCGGGCGGGCGATGCTGGCGCGGATTTGCCAGGCGACGGTCGCCAGCAACAGCAACAACAGCGGGATGCCGAAGATCAGCAGCGAGCGGAGCTGCGCGCTGGTACGGTTCGCCTCCGCCGTCCGCTGGACCAGCAGCACGCGCTCATCTTCGCGCATGACCTCCGTGATCAGGGAAATCCTCTGCATCAACGATCGCGCCCGATTGCGCTCGCTGGGCAGGGCCGCGCCCTGCACCCCCATCGTGCGGGCGCGGACCATCGCCTTCACCATAACCTCGGCCTTGGCCTTTGCCAGTCTCCGCAGCGTCAGCGCGCGGCGCGTCTGGTCGCTATTATCCGACACGACCTTGACGATCGATTCCCGCAACACGCCCGCTTGCTGGAGATTGTAGTCAAAGCGCGACAGATAGCTTTCGTCCCCGGTCATCAGATAGCCGCGCAGGCCGGACTCGGCTTCGCCCAGATTGCTCTGCAACTGGTCGAGGCTGATGATGACGTCCTGAGTGTGGCCGACCCAGCCGAAACCGTCCCGCGTCTTGTAATTGACCTGGAGGAGCAGCGTCCCCAGCAGGACCATGGCCAGCCCGGACAGTGCGGCGACACCATAGATGCGCGCGCCCAGCGAGGAGAAGGTTCTCATTGCCGTGCGCTCTGGAGAGGGGCAACGGGCTCGCGCTCGGTCATCCAGCGCTCGAAAGCGGCGGCCGGCATCGGCCGGCCGAACAGGAAGCCCTGGCCGCTGGAACATCCGCTGACGTGCAGCAGGTCGCGCTGGCCCTCGTCCTCAACTCCCTCGGCGATAACGTCCAGTCCCAGCCCATTGCCAAGCGCCGCGACGGTGCCGACGATCAGGGCGTCAGTTCGGTTGACGCTGATGTCCCGAACAAAGCTGCGGTCGATCTTCAGCCGGGAAAGGGGATAAGTCTTGAGCATACTGAGCGAGGCGAAGCCCGTGCCGAAGTCGTCGAACGCGACGGCCACGCCTTCGTCGTGCAGGGCACGCAGCGCTTCCAGCATGGTGGTGTCGTGGCGCAGGATGACGTTTTCCGTCACTTCCAGTTCCAGGCCGGCCGGCTCCAGGCCGGTGCGCTCGAGCACCGATCGTACCTGCGCGGCGAGCGTTCCGGTGCCGAACTGCGCCTCGAACAGGTTCACGGCCATGCGGAAACCCGGTACCCGCCGACGCCACGCGACGGCCTGGGCGCACGCGGTTTCCAGGACCCAGCTGCCGACCTCGACAGCGAGCAGGGCTTCCTCCACGGCCGGCAGGAACGCGTCGGGATCGAGCAGTCCGCGATCGGGATGCTGCCAGCGGATCAGCGCCTCCGCGCCGATCACGCGGCCGTCCGCCAGGGAGACCTGAGGCT
>CAKTFL010000325.1 GCA_934555855.1 uncultured Sphingomonas sp.
ACAGTGCAGGTCGCCAACCAGATCGGCATGCAGCCGGTGGTGGACCTGATCCAGCGCGTCGGCGTCACCAAGAACAAGTTCCCGCCCTATCTCAGCTATGCGCTGGGCGCGGGTGAGACCACCGTGATGCGCATGGTCAACGCGTATTCGATCCTGGAGAATAACGGCAGGGGCGGCACGCCGACCCTGATCGACTTCGCGCAGGACCGGCACGGCAAGGTGATCCTGCCGGAGAACTGGCGTGCCTGCGACGGCTGCAACGCCCGCGACTGGGACGGCAAGCCCATGCCGCGCCCCGCCAGTCGCCAGCGCCAGGTAATCGACGCGATGACCGCCTATCAGATGGTGCACATTACCGAGGGCGTGGTCCAGCGCGGGACCGCCACCGTGCTGCGTGATCTCGGCCGGCCCATGTTCGGCAAGACGGGGACCAATTCGGGACCCACCGACGTGTGGTTCATCGGCGGCACGCCCCAGTTCATCGGCGGCGTCTACATCGGCTATGACAGCCCGCGCAGCCTGGGCGGCTATGCCCAGGGCGGGACGCTGGCGGCGCCGATCTTCAAGCAGTTCGCGACCGGCGCCTATGAGGGGATGGAGAAGCTGCCCTTCCGCGCGCCGCCGGGCATCCGCATGGTCCGTATCGACCGCGCGTCGGGCCGGCCGGTCTATGGTGCATGGCCGACCAGCGATCCCAAGGCGCCGGTGATCTGGGAAGCGTTCAAGCCCGAAAGCGAGCCGCGCCGCGCCGTGCGCCGTGCAGGTCCCGCCCGGCCCACCGCCGCCGCGCCTGCGACCACGCGAGAGGCGACGCAGCCGCGCGACAGCGAATTCTTGCAAAAGGAAGGCGGAATCTACTAGCCGCGATCCTTATATGAAGACGTGCCGTCGTCCCGGCGGACGGCGGAGATCCAGGCGCTCCGGCATCGGTGAGAATGGGTTTCCTGCCTTTTTGCGCGGGCATGACGAGCGGATCGGAGAAAAACAATGCGCGCCGAAGCGCAGGCACATGTCGACAACATCAATGATGCGCTCCAGCTGCTGCGCCGGTTCCTCGACTGGGATCGCGCGCTGCGCCGACTGGATGAGCTGAACGCGCGGGTCGAGGACCCGACCCTGTGGAACGACGCCAAGCAGGCGCAGGAGGTGATGCGCGAGCGTCGCCGCCTGGACGAGGCGATCGGCGCCACCCGCGCGATCGAGAGCGAGCTGACGGGCACGGTCGAGCTGATCGAGCTGGCCGAGGCCGAGGGCGATCAGGATCTTGTCGAGGAAGGCACCCGCAGCCTGGCCGAACTGGCCGAGCGGGCCAGCAAGGACAAGGTGAAGGCGCTGCTCGCCGGAGAGGCGGACGCCAACGACACCTATCTGGAAATCAACTCCGGCGCCGGCGGCACCGAGAGCAACGACTGGGCCGAGATGCTCCAGCGCATGTACACGCGCTGGGCCGAGCGGCACGGCATGAAGGTCGAGCTGGTCGATTACCATGGCGGCGAGCAGGCGGGGATCAAGTCCGCGACCCTGCTGGTGAAGGGCGAAAATGCCTATGGCTATGCCAAGGTGGAAAGCGGCGTGCACCGGCTTGTCCGCATCAGCCCCTACGACTCGTCGGCGCGGCGGCACACCAGCTTCTCGTCGGTGTGGGTGTATCCGGTGGTCGACGACAATATCGAGATCGAGATCAACGAATCCGAGCTGCGTATCGACACCTATCGCGCATCGGGTGCCGGCGGGCAGCACATCAACACGACCGACTCGGCCGTGCGTATCACTCACCTGCCGACCGGGATCGTCGTCGCGTGCCAGAATCAGCGCTCGCAGCACAAGAACCGCGCCGAGGCACACAACCAGCTGCGCGCCCGCCTTTACGAGCATGAATTAAGGAAGCGCGAGGAAGAGGCGAACGCGGTCAACGCGACCAAGACGGATATCGGCTGGGGCCACCAGATCCGTTCCTATGTCCTTCAGCCCTATCAGCTGGTGAAGGATCTGCGGACGGGCGTGACCTCCACCTCGCCGGGAGACGTGCTCGATGGCGACCTGGACGAGTTCATGGCGGCCGCCCTGTCGCAGCGCGTGACCGGCGAAGCGGTGGCGGTGGAGGATGTCGACTAAGGTGCACGCCCGCGCCCGCCTTCTTTCGCCGCTGCTGCTGCCGTTGCTGATGGCTGCGGGGGCGTGCGACGGCTCCAAGCCGCTCATCAGGCACGAGGCGGAGGAGCCCGGCCCGTTCCCCGCGGCCGACCGCCCCGTCGCGCACATAGTCTCGACCCGCTGGTCCACCGAAGAGGCGCGCGACCGGCTGAACGAGGCGGGCGAGGTGATGAGCAGGGCCGGGATCGCGCCCGGCATGACCGTCGCCGATATCGGCGCGGGCGAGGGCTATTACACCATCCGCCTGGCGCAGCGCGTCGGCAAGTCCGGCCGGGTGCTGGCGGAAGACATCTTCCCCCGCGTGCGCGACCAGCTGGCCGAGCGGGTCGCGCGCGAGCGGCTGGACAATGTATCCGTCCGGCTCGGCGCGCCGGCCGACCCGAAGCTGCCCGACAACAGCTTCGACCGCGTGTTGATGGTGCACATGTACCATGAGATCGAGCAGCCATATGCGTTTCTATGGCGGATGCGGCCGTCGCTGAAGCGCGGCGGCGTGGTCGTGGTCGTCGACGCGAACCGCTCGACGGAGGCACATGGGACGCCGCCGGCACTGCTGCGCTGCGAGTTCGCCGCGGTGGGATATCGCCAGGTCTCGATGAACGAGCTGCCCTCGGCCGGCGGTTACCTCGCCACCTTCCAACCCGTCGGACCGCGACCGGAACCCGGTACGATCAGGGCCTGCCGCATCTAGGCTCGGTCCCTTTACAAATATCCGTCCTCGCGCAGGCTGGTGATTCGGCCGCCGGCGATGATGAGGTGGTCGAGCAGGCAGATTTCCAGCGCGTCCAGGCACAAGGCCAGCCTGCGCGTGAAGGCGAGGTCGGCGGGGCTCGCCTCCGCATGTCCGCTGGGATGGTTGTGCGCGAGCACCACGCCGCGTGCCTCGAAGGCGAGGGCATCGCGGGCGACCAGCCGGATCGGCAGGCGCAGCCAGTCCGTCGCTCCCGCAAGATACCGCAAACCCAAAAGCCCGCGCCGTCCGTCGAGATAGGCGACCGCCGCCATCTCCTGCGCCAGTCGGCCCAGCGGCGCGAACAGGCGATCGGCGGCGTCGTCGTCGAGGGTCACGCCGGCACTGTGGGCGAGCGACGCGGCACGGCCTATCGCAACTGGCTCCGTTTTGGTGGAAGCGCGCCGCCACCAGTGGCCTTATCTTTGCCGCCGACAGCCTGTAGCGATCGCCCCGACAGGAGACCTGACGATGCGGCACCCGGAATATCAGTATCTCGACCTGCTGGAACAGGTGCTGGAGCGCGG
>CAKTFL010000326.1 GCA_934555855.1 uncultured Sphingomonas sp.
GCGCGCGATCGACCTCAGGCCCGGCGACGCCCGCGACGCGACCGCCGTGGAGACGCTGATGACCGCGGCGTTCGACCCCCGCTACGGCGAGGCATGGACGCGCAACCAGTGCGTCGGCGTACTCGCGCTACCCGGCGTCCGACTGACGCTGGCGGAGGTCGACGAGCGGCCGGTCGGCTTTTCGCTGGTGCGCACGGTGCTGGACGAGGCGGAGCTGCTGCTGCTGGCGGTGGATCCCCCCGCGCGCGGTCGCGGCGTGGGCGGCGCCCTGCTGCGCGCGGCGGTGGCGGAGGTCGAGATGGCGGGGGTGCGACGCCTGCATCTGGAAGTGCGCGCGAACAATGACGCGATCCACCTCTACCGGCGGCATGGCTTCGAGCGGCTGGGGGTCAGGCCGAACTACTACCGCGGCCGCGACGGCGAGCAGTATGACGCGCACACCTATGCCCGTGCGATCGGCTGACTTGCGAGTCGGTAGCGCTTTTCGCAAACGGCCGGAGCCCGTATGGGAGCGGCAAAGGAACCCGCCATGCCCCGCAACATCGACCTAGAAGCCCTGTGCAACCAGAAGGGCCTGCGCATTACCGAGCAGCGCCGGGTGATCGCGCGGGTGCTGTCGGATGCGGAGGACCATCCGGACGTGGAGAAGGTCTACGCCCGCGCCTCCGCGATCGATCCGGGCATCTCCATCGCCACCGTCTATCGCACGGTGCGCCTGTTCGAGGAGGCGGGCATTCTCGACCGGCACGACTTCGGCGATGGCCGCGCCCGGTACGAACCCTCGCCCGAGGCGCATCACGACCATCTGATCGACGTCGAGACGGGCAAGGTGATCGAGTTCGTCGATCCCGAACTGGAACAGCTGCAAAAGGCGATCGCGGAGAAGCTGGGCTTCCGCCTGGTCGACCATCGCATGGAGCTTTACGGCGTCAGCCTGGAGCGCAAGCCGGCCTGACGCGGCCGGTGGCCCGCCTTCGCATCGCCGTCCGGGTCGCCGCGCTCATCCTGGCTCTCCTGATCGCGCTGCCGCTGCACGGGGCCTGGCGGCTGATGCGGGCGCCCTCCCCCTGGCCGCGGTTGCTGCTGGGATCGGTCGGGCGGATCGTCGGCGCGCGGCGGCGGATCGTCGGCACCCCGCTCCGGCGCGACGTGGTGTTCGTGTCCAACCACGTGAGCTGGACCGACATACCGCTGCTGGCTGGCGCGACGGGTACGGCCTTCGTCGCCAAGGGGGAACTCGCCTCCGCGCCGCTGGTCGGCTGGCTGTGCCGGCTCAACCGCACCATCTTCGTCCGCCGCGAGGACCGGCTGAAGGTCGGGGAGCAGGTGGACGAGGTGCGTGCGGCACTGGCGGACGGCTGGGCACTGACCCTGTTCCCGGAAGGGACGACGGGGGACGGCGAGGCCCTGCTTCCCTTCAAGTCCGCGCTGTTCGCCGCGGTGGACCCGCCGCCGCCGGGCACAAGGGTCCAGCCCGTCCGCATCGATTACGGTGCGGCGACGCCCGAGATCGCCTGGGTCGGCGACGAGCCGGGCCTGTCCCATGTCGCGCGCGTGCTGGGCCGACGAGGCCGGTTCCCCGCGACGCTCACCTTCCTGCCGCCCTTCGACCCCGCCGGCCATCCCGGCCGCAAGGCGCTGGCGGCCGAGGCGCGCGCGCGGATCGCCGCCCTTCCGGTTTCGCCCCGGAACGGGTAAGCGGCGGCCCATGAAGTCGCCTCCGAAAACCTTTCACGTCAAGTCGTTCGGCTGCCAGATGAACGTCTACGACGGCGAGCGCATGGCCGAGTTGATGGCGGCCGAGGGGATGACCGCTACCGACGCGGACAGCGCGGACCTGGTGGTGCTCAACACCTGCCACATTCGCGAAAAGGCGACGGAAAAGGTCTATTCCGACATCGGCCGGCTCCGGAAGTCGGCGCGCCTGAGCGGCCGCGACGCGCCGATGGGCGCGGTCGCCGGCTGCGTCGCCCAGGCGGAAGGGGCGGAGATCGTCGCGCGCGCCAAGGTGGACGTGGTGGTCGGCCCGCAGGCGTACCACAACCTCCCCCGCCTCGTCGCGGACGCGGCTTCGGGAAAGGCGGCGCTCGACACGGACATGCCCGCGCTGTCCAAGTTCGGCAGCCTGCCCGGCCGCCGCCGCGTCGGCCCGTCCGCCTTCCTCACCGTGCAGGAAGGGTGCGACAAGTTCTGTACCTATTGCGTCGTCCCCTACACCCGCGGCGCGGAAGTCAGCCGGCCGTTCGCCGCGATCGTGGACGAGGCGCGCGCGCTGGTGGACGCCGGCGCGCGGGAAATCACGCTCTTGGGCCAGAACGTCAACGCGTGGCAAGATGCGGACGGCCGCGGCCTGCACGACCTGATCCGCACGCTCGACCGGATCACCGGCCTTCATCGCATCCGCTACACCACCAGCCACCCCAACGACATGCGCCAGGACCTGATCGACGCGCACGCCGACGTCGAAAGCCTGATGCCGTTCCTCCACCTGCCCGTGCAGGCGGGCAGCGACCGCGTGCTGCGCGCAATGAACCGCAGCCACACGCGCGACAGCTACCTCCGCCTAATCGATCGCATCCGCGCCGCCCGCCCCGACATCGCGCTGTCGGGCGACTTCATCGTCGGCTTCCCCGGCGAGACGGAGGCCGACTTCGCCGAAACGCTGAGCCTGGTGGGTCAGGTCGGCCACGCGCAGGCGTTCTCGTTCAAGTACAGCCCCCGCCCCGGCACCCCCGCCGCGACCATGATCGACCAGGTGCCCGCGGAGGTGATGGACGACCGCCTCCAGCGGCTTCAGGCCGCGCTCGGCCGCGACCAGCTGGCGTTCAACCGCGCCAGCGTCGGGCGCACCTGCACCGTGCTGGTGGAACGCCGCGGCAAGCTGCCCGGCCAGATGCTGGGCAAGTCGCCCTGGCTCCAGTCGGTGCACCTGCAGGCCGACGTGGCGATCGGCGATCTTGTGGAGGCGGCGCTGGTGGACGCCGGCCCCAACTCGCTGACCGGCATCGCACGGATGCGCGCCGCAGCGTGAAGCCGACCACCGGGCCAGCCACAACCTGATCGGCTGGCATCAGGCCGTAGCTCCATCCGGGCCTAAGTGTTAAAAAGTCGTAAAGAAACCGTCGCGCGCCCGTCACCCGGCGCGGGCAGCAGCGCCCCTGACAACGACAGAACAGGGGTCAGTCACCAATGTCCTTCTTCACCTGGCACGCGCCGATCATGCGTGTGGCCGCCTTCGCGCTCGCGAGCACCCTCGCGGCACCCGCCGCTGCCGAGACGATTGAAGTAACCTCCGGCAATCGCGGCTTCACCCTGGCGGCGTTCGGCCCGGCCGGGCAGAGCTTCACCGCCGCCGACACCAACCTCACCAGCTTCGGCTTCCAGTTCAATGCGCTCAATCCCAGC
>CAKTFL010000327.1 GCA_934555855.1 uncultured Sphingomonas sp.
GCCGGGCGAGGGCGACCAGGGTCAGGCCGTGCTCGCGGGCATGGTCGATGGCGAGGCTGGTGGGGGCGGAGATGCCGGCCAGCAGCGGTACGCCTGCGACGAGCGTCTTGTCGACCATCTCGAAGCTGATCCGTGACGTGACGAGCAGGAATGCCGGTCGCGCATCGGCCAGCGCCGTCGCGCCGACCAGCTTGTCCAGGGCATTGTGGCGACCGACATCCTCAAAGACTGCGATAATGTGTCCTTCGGCATCGCAGGCGGCTGCGGCGTGGGCCGCTCCGGTTATGCCGTTCAGCGGCTGATGGGCGCGCAGGGCCGCCATTGCCGCGAACAGCGCGGCGGGCGTGATCTCCGGCCGGGACGGTCGGGCGGCGACGGGGCGGCGGAGCTGTTCCAGGCTGGCGATGCCGCACAGGCCGCAACTCGTGTCGCTGGTGCGGTGGCGGACGCGATCGTGGATGCGGCCGCGACAACGATCGGACAGGACAACCCGCACGATCCAGCCCGCCTCCGCCTCAAACGGTTCCACCGCAACCACGTCGGCGGCGCTGTCGACCAGCCGCTCGGTCAGCATGAAGCCGGTCGCGAACGCCTCCAGATCGGCAGGCGTCATCATCATGACCGCATAGCCGAGCCCGTCGACCTCGATCGCGACCGGAGCCTCGACAGCGACCGTGCGCTCCCCCGTCGCGATGCCGTCCGGCTTCAGGACAAGCGCCGGCTCGACCCTGGTCGCGGTCATAGCGCCATCAGATCCTCCGGCGTGTTTACATTAGCGAGCGGCTCTGGCGAGGCGATCGGCAGCGCGCCGATCGAATGCGCCCAGCCCCTGACCGAGCGATCCGGCCCCGTTTCGAGATAGGAGAGCAGTTGTGCGCCCAGCGCGGACGACCAGTGGCCAAGCACGGGTGCATCGCGGCAATATGCCGGGCCCCGCCGCAGCAGCGCCTCGATCAGGCCCGCGGGCAGTCGGGGCATGTCACAACTGATCGTCAGCACGCAACGAAAGCCATGACTCGCGCCGTGGTCGAGCGCGCCGGCAATCCCGCCGAGAGGGCCCAGATCGGGATGCGGCAGATCGTCTATGCCGCGGCCATCGGTGTCGCTGCGGCCGACCACGACCACCGCATCACACCACGGCTCCAGCAACGCTCGCGAGCGGTCGATCAGCCGCTGTCCATCCCACAGGGCAATGGCCTTGTCGGAGCCGAACCGGCTCGACCGCCCGCCAGCCAGAACCGCTCCGAGCAGCCCCGTCATCCCGTCACCCGCACCCTGACCGGCACTGACTTGCCTGCCGGCACATGGCTTTCCAGCGCGTGATGCTCGATCGGAACAAGGATATTGAGCTCGGGATAATAGCCGGCGATGGTGCCGTCCGGAAGGTTGTAGTTGGTGACGCGCAGCCCCTCGACAACCCGCTCGATCCCGTCCTCCGCGTCCGATTCAAGCGCGACGATATCGCCGTCCTTGACGCCCAGCCGCTGTTGATCGGCGAGGTTCATCATCACCACCTGGCGCGTGCCCTTGATACCGCGAAAGCGGTCGTCATAGCCGTAGACGGTGGTGTTGAACTGGTCGTTCGAGCGCAGGGTGATCAACCGGAACCGGCCCTCCTTGTCCTGGAAACCCGCCGAATTGAGAGCACGTGGAACGTTGAACTCCGCCTTGCCGCTCTTGGTCTCCCATTTGCGGTGGGCGGCCGGGTTTCCTTTCCAGAAGCCGCCGGGCTGGAACAGGCGGCCGTTGTAGTTGGCGAACTTGTCCGGATAGGTGTTCTCGATCGCGGCGCGGACCTTGCCATAGTCGCCCACCCATTCGTCCCAGTCGACGTTCGGGTTGGGCGGCAGCACCTGCTTGGCGATGCCCGCGACGATCGCGGGCTCCGACAGCAGCGTGTCGGCGGCGGGCTTAGCCTTACCCACCGACCCGAAGATATGGCTGAACGAGTCCTCCATCGACACGGCCTGCCGCCCGGTCGCCTGCATGTCGAGCTCGGAGCGGCCGAGGCACGGAAGGATCCACGACTGCTCGCCGGGCACGAGGTGGCTCTTGTTCAGTTTGGTCGCGACATGGACGGTGAGGGGCAGCTTTGCCCAGGCGTCCTTCATGCGACCGTAATCCGGCGCGGCACGCAGGAAATTACCGCCGAGCTGGACGAACGCCTCGCATTCGCCAGAAACGATCGCGCGGCAGCTTTCGACCGTGTCCCAGCCCTTTTCGGCAGGCGGATCGAACTGGTAAAGATCCTTCAGCCGCTCTCCCGGCACGAGCTCCGGCTTCTCGGTGATGCCGACCGTGCGCTGGCCCTGCACGTTGGAATGACCACGAACTGGGCCGGGGCCGGCGCCCTCGCGACCTATATTGCCGCGCAGCAGCAGCATGTTGGTCAGCATGTAAAGGCTGTCCATCCCCAGGCGATGCTGGGTGATGCCCATGCCGTACACGGCAATCACCGCCTTGGCGTTCATGTAGACGCGCGCGGCGTCCTCGATCGCCTCGCGCGACAGGCCGCTTTCGCGAACGATGTCGTCCCAGTCCGCATTGCGGCAGAAGGTCGCGAACTCCTCGAACCGGACAGTGTGCTGCTCGATGAAATGTTCATCGAGCACGCGTGCGCCGCCGCTCGCCAGCGCGCGGTCATCGGCCTCGATGGTCAGCTTGCAAATGCCCAAAATCGCGGCGATGTCCCCGCCGGCCCGAACCTGATGGTATTGCGACGAGATGCGGGTCGAACCGCCTGTCGCCATCTCGACCACGTTCTGCGGATCGGTGAACCGCTCCCAACCGCGCTCGCGCAAGGGGTTGAAGGTAACAATCTCCACGCCCCGCTTGGCGCAGTCGCGCAGCGTGTGCAGCATCCGCGGGCTGTTGGTGCCGACATTCTGTCCGAACGCGAAGATCGCATCGCACTTTTCGTAATCCTGCAGCTGGATGGTTGCGACGGGAGAGCCGGTCGCGTTCTTCAGCCCGACCGAGGTGGTCTCGTGGCACATGTTCGACGAATCTGGCAGGTTTTGGCAGCCCCACATGCGCGCGAACAGCGCATACATGTAGCTGGTTTCCAGGCTGGCGCGGCCGGAGGAATAGAGCACGACCTTTGTCGGGTCGCAGGTCTTCAGCTTGGCGCCAATCGCCTCGAACGCCTCCTGCCAGCCGACCGCGACATATTTGTCCGTCGCGGGATCGTACTTCATCGGATGAGTCAGGCGCCCGGCCTGTTCCAGGTCGTAATCGGGCCATTGCTCCAGTTCAGACACAGTATGCTTCTGAAAGAAGTCGGGCGTGACGCGGAAATTGGTCAGCTCCCAAGCCGTCGCCTTGGCGCCGTTCTCACAGAACTCGGCGATGTGCGGGGTCGCGGGCTTTCCCCAGGCGCAGGACACGCAC
>CAKTFL010000328.1 GCA_934555855.1 uncultured Sphingomonas sp.
CCAGAACCACGAGGAGCGACGTGCGCACCGGGTTGAGCGTCCAAAGGTCGTCGATCCCTGCATCGTAGTAATGCACCTTGTACCCCGCCGCGGCGAGCACGTCCTCGAAGTAGCCGAGGTTCTCGAAATGGATGTGCCGAATGGCCACCGCTGTTTTCAGCACGGCTGTTGATCCTTGCAAGCGCCCGTGATTCAGGCCGACCCAGGACCTCTGCCTTCAGGCGCAGCGGTGCCTGCGACGTAGCCCTACGACCACGAAGCGGGACCAGACAGACGAGGTGCGGCTATATCGGCGATAAGCCGGCCCTATGGTGCTCTTGGCGACCGGAGCTGCGGCACGCTCGGCAGGGCGGATCAGGCCGCCATCAGCTCATCGGCCGGCCCGAAAAACTCGTAGTGAATGCGCGACGACGGCACCCCGGCCAGCGCCAGCCCGCCGACGAAGGCGCGCAGGAACGGCTTGGGGCCGCACAGGAAGATGTCGGCCTCGTGAAGCGGCGTGTTGGCCTTCAACCAGTCGATCGAGATCAGGCCCTCGCCGTCGTGCGTTTCCCCAAGGCAGTCACGCTCCAGGGGATCGCTGTAGAAGGTCGCGACCCGGATCCGGGGGTTGGCGTCGGAGAGCGCGCGGACATGCCTGTCCATCGCATGTGTGTCGCTGCAGATCGTTCCATGGACGTAATGCGCATCGAGGTGCGGATGATCGCGGGCGATCGCCTCGGCCATGCTGACCATCGGGGTCAGGCCGACACCTCCCGACAGGAGGATGACCGGACGCTCGGGCGCATCCGCCAGGAAGAAGTCGCCCGCGGGCGGCGTCGCCAGGAGCACGTCGCCGACCGCGACCTGATCGTGCAGGAAGCGGGAGCCGCCCTGCCCCATCTCCTCGCGCTTGACCGAGATGCGGTACGACTCGCCATTCGGCGCGCAGGAAATGGAATAGTTCCGCTTCATCTCCGGGCGGCGCTCGGGTTGTAGGCGGAAGGTCAGATACTGGCCCGGCTTGTGGCGCACGACCGGTCCGCCATCCTCGGGCCGAAGCACGAACGAGGTGATGGTGCTGCTTTCCCGGATTTTCTCGGCCACGGCGAAACGGCGCCAGCCGGTCCAGCCGCCCTCAGCCGCCATGATCTCGTCGCGCAGCACCACTTCGCGCGCCTTGAGCACGTCGGCGAGGAACCAATAGGCTTCGCCCCAGGCGGCGAGCACGTCGTCGTTCGCCGCCTCGCCCAGCACCTCCCTGATCGCGCCGAGCAGGGCGTTCGCGACGAACGGGTAATGCTCCGGCAGGATGTGATAGCCGACATGCTTGTAGGCGATGCGATCGACGACCGGTGCCAGCGCGCCGAGGTTGTCGATGTTCTGCGCATAGGCCAGGATCGCCGCGGCCAGCGCGTGCACCTGCGCGCCGCCTTCGCCCTGGTTAGCGTGATTGAACAATGCCCGGATATGGTCGTCTTGGAACAGGCGCGCATACATGGCCGTGGTGATCGCCGTGCCATGTTCGGCGATGGCGGGAACCGTCGCCTTGACGACGGCAATGGTGGCGGAGGTGAGCGGCTGGGGCATGATGTTCTCCGTTGAAGTCGGGTCAGGCCGCGGCGGGGCGGCGATAGCGGATGGCAAGGGCGAGACTTTCGGCGATCCGCTCGGCCTTGGCCTGGACAGCCGCCGCGGCGGCCGGCGGCAGCATCTCGTCGCTCGTCTGACGCCACAGCGCGAGCCAGCGGTCGAACCGTTCGGGCGTCATCGCCTCGGCATGGCGCATGTGCAGCGCGACCGGATTGCCCTTGTAGCGCCCGGTCGTGAGCATCACCGAGGACCAGAAATCGGCCAGTCTGCGATGATGGTCCGCCCAGTCCGTCACCGCCGTGGCGAACACCGGTTCGAGCAGGGGGTCGGCTCGGACGCGGGCGTAGAACGCCTCGACCAGCGGCCGGAGCCAGGCATCTTCCATGATCGCGACGGCTTCCATCCGGAGCATCCATAACATGCATCTGCTATGAACCTTATTGCGCGAGTAAAGATGCACGTCAATAGCACCTTTGCATTGAAGCGCGGCCGAAGGGCGGCTATGTTCTCGTGATGACGACGCCTGCGCCATGCAGCTGACCCGCTACACCGACTATGCCGTGCGCGTTCTGCTGCACGTGGGCGCTCGCGATGAGGGCGCCCTGTCCTCGATCGCGGAGATCGCCGAAGTCTATGACATTTCGCGCAATCACCTGATGAAGGTCGTCCAGGACCTGGGACAGGCAGGCTTCCTCAAGACCGTGCGCGGTCGCGGAGGCGGCCTGAAGCTGGGCCGGCCAGCCGACGAGATTACGATCGGGGCGATTGTCCGGCACACCGAAGGCGGCTTCGATCTTGTCGATTGCAGCAACTGCCTGATCGCCCCCGCCTGCTCGCTTCCGAAGATCCTCAACGAGGCGACGAGGGCCTTCCGCGCCGTGCTGGATCGCTACACGCTGGCGGACGTCCTCAACCGCAAAGCCGATCTGCGCGGGCTGTTCGGCGGGGTCGAGCCGCTGAAAAAGACGATCAAGCGCGTGACGCTGGAGGAAACCGGCGCCGATCCGTCAGGCATTTAGGGGCAACAACACTGATCGGGAAAGACGGGGGCAGCATGGCGCTATTCACAGGTTTGATCGCCTTTCCACCCACGCCGGCGGACAGCGAGGGCCGCGTCGATGTTGACGCGCTCGCGGTGCTCGTGGACCGTCTGGCGACCGCAAGGGTCGATGCCGTCGGCCTGCTGGGCAGCACGGGGAGCTACGCCTATCTCGACTTGGCGCAGCGGACGCGAGCGGTCGGCGCGGCGATCGAGGCGGCAGCTGGACGCGTTCCCGTGATCGTCGGCGTCGGGGCGCTACGCACGTCCTGGGCGCGCCGGCTCGCCGTCGATGCTGAGCGGCAGGGCGCGAACGGGCTGTTGATGGCGCCGATCTCCTACGCGCCGCTGACGGAGGATGAGGTCGCACGGCACTACCGCACGGTGGCCGGCGCAACCGCACTGCCGATGTGCATCTACAACAATCCCGGAACGACCCACTTCACCTTCTCTGACCAAATGATCGCGGACCTGGCGAGCGTGCCGACGATCACGGCCATCAAGATGCCGCCCGCGGCCGACCGGGGGTACGAGAGCGAATTGGCACGCCTGCGCGCCCGGACGCCGTCCGACTTCCGGATCGGCCACGCCGGTGATTGGGACGCGGCCGACGCGCTGCTCGCCGGTGCCGACGCTTGGCACAGCGTGATCGCCGGACTGCTGCCTGCTCCCGCCCTTTGCCTCACCCGGGCCGCGCAAACGGGCGACTCTTTCGAAGCGCAGCGAATCAACGAGGCGTTCACCCCATTGTGGGCGCTGTTCCGGAAGCATGG
>CAKTFL010000329.1 GCA_934555855.1 uncultured Sphingomonas sp.
GTACTCCCTATGTGAACACGGTGCTGCGGATGGAGGCGCTGGCGCGTGGCGACCTGGACAGCCCGGTCGCCTATACCACCCATCGCGATTGCGTGGGGCGGATGACCAAGGCGATGGAAAGCTTTCGCGAGGATTCGATCGCGGCGGCCGAATGCAACACGCAGCGCGCCATGGCCCTGGCGATGGGCGAGGGGCTGGAACAGCTCGCCGGCGGCAACCTGACGCATCGCATCACCGCGGAACTGACTGGACCATTTGCCAAGCTGAAGGTCGACTTCAACAACGCACTCGCCACGCTGGAAGGCGCGATGGGATCGGTGGTGCACGTGGCGCATGGCATCCACAAAGGAGCCGGCGAGATCCGCTCCGCGTCCGACGACCTGTCGCAGCGTACCGAGCAGCAGGCGGCCAGCCTGGAACAGACCGCGGCGGCGATGGAGGAACTGACCACCACCGTCCGCAAGACAGCCCAGGATGCGATCCGTACCAACGGCATCGTGTCGGATGCGCGGGACGATGCGGAGGATGGCGGCGAGGTGGTCCGCCGCGCGGTGGGTGCGATGGGAGATATCGAGCGGTCGTCCGCCGAGATCTCGGAGATCATTGCGGTGATCGACGGGATCGCCTTTCAAACCAATCTGCTGGCGCTCAATGCCGGTGTCGAAGCGGCGCGCGCCGGCGATGCGGGCAGGGGTTTCGCGGTGGTCGCGTCGGAGGTCCGGGCCCTGGCGCAGCGTTCGGCCGAAGCGGCGAAGGACGTCAAGACGCGGATCACCCGCAGCAGCGAACAGGTCAGCGTCGGCGTCGAGCTGGTGAGCGACACCGGCCGTTCGTTGCAGCGGATCATCGGTCGGATCGGCGAGATCAGCGTACTGGTGTCAGAGATCAGCACGGCCGCAGAACAGCAGGCAAACGGGCTTCAGCAGGTCAACACCGCCGTGTCCGAGATGGACGGGGTGACCCAGCGGAATGCGGCGATGGTTGAGCAGTCGACCGCCGCATCGCGCAGTCTGCTGGACGAGGCGCATGAACTGACGCGGGCGGTATCGCGGTTCAACATCGACACGCCTCAAGCCGTTCCTGTCGCAGGTGCGCCGGCTGTCCACCAGCTTCAGCAGCGTGCGGCCCAGGCTGGTCGCCGGCTGCGAGCGGCCCCGTCGCGCGGCGGCGCAGCGGTCGCGGTGCAGGACGACTGGTCGGAGTTCTGAAGGCGCCGTCGCGCCTGTCCTGACAGGTGACGGGAGAGCCGCTACCTGTCAGGGCGTTCCGGCATGGATACCCTCACCGTTTTCGGGTTGTTCGCCGTCGGCTTCACCATGCTCTGCTATGTGATGGAGGATCGGGGCAGGCACTGGGTGCTGCTGTTCGCGGCCGGGTGCCTGATGAGCTCGGCCTATGGCTTTGTGCAGGGTGCCTGGCCGTTCGGCCTGGTCGAGCTTGCCTGGACGGGCGTGGCGATGCGGCGATGGTGGAGGCTGCGCTGACGGGCGTCCGAACGCTTGCACAGCCGGCATAACTTACATTATGCGACGACCGGGAACCTAACGCGGGAGGTCGCGGTTTGGCCTCTTCGTGGCACATGAACCATAATGGGCGGCTTAAGGGTTCGATGACGGGAACGGCCGCGTCTGCGGAAGAGGCGGTGAACCGCTTCGAGCTCCTGGTTCAGAGCATCACCGACTACGCCATCTACATGCTTGACCCTGAAGGTGTCGTGGCGAGCTGGAATGGCGGCGCGGAGCACATCAAGGGCTACACCGCCGACGAAATCATCGGGCAGCATTTTTCCCGCTTCTACACCGACGAGGATCGCGCGACCGGCCTGCCGGCCACCGCGCTGGCGACTGCCGAGCGGGAGGGCCGGTTTGAGGCGGAGGGCTGGCGGCTCCGCAGGGATGGCGCGCGCTTTTGGGCACATGTCGTGATCGACCCGATCCGTGATCGCGCGGGCGGCCTGGTCGGATTCGCCAAGATCACCCGCGACCTGACCGAGCGCCGGGCCGGGGAGGAGGCGCTGCGGCGCAGCGAGGAAGTTTTCCGGCTGCTGGTCCAGAGCGTGACCGACTATGCGATCTACATGATCGAGCCCATGGGCGTGGTGGTCAGCTGGAACCCTGGCGCGCAGCGGTTCAAGGGCTACACCGCCGAGGAGATCGTAGGGCAGCATTTTTCCGGCTTCTACACCGACGAGGACCGCGCGATCGACTTGCCGGCCACCGCGCTGGCGACTGCCGAGCGGGAAGGGCGGTTTGAGGCGGAAGGCTGGCGCCTGCGTAAGGACGGCACGCGCTTCTGGGCGCATGTCGTCATCCACGCGGTGCGCGACCCCGCGGGGCGCCTGGTCGGGTTCGCCAAGGTCACCCGCGACCTCACTGAGCGACGCCAGGCGCAGCAGGCGCTGGAGCAGGCGCAGGAGGCCCTGCTGCAATCGCAGAAGTTGGAAGCGATCGGCAAGCTGACCGGTGGTGTCGCCCACGACTTCAACAACCTGCTCGCGGTGGTGATCGGCAGCTTGGACCTGGCGCGCCGCAGGCTCGCCGAGGGCGGCGACATCACGCGCTTTCTCGACAACGCCTATGCCGCTGCGGAGCGCGGCGCGACCCTCACTCAGCGGATGCTTGCCTTTGCGCGCAAGCAGGAACTGGCGCTGGAGACGGTGGACTCTGCGGCGCTGGTGCGTGGCATGGCGGAGCTGCTCGGGCGTACGCTGGGAGCCACAGTCACGGTGGAGACGCGGTTTCCGCTCGCGCTGAAGCCGGTTCACGCCGACGCGGCCCAGCTGGAGCTGGCGCTGCTCAACCTGGTGGTCAATGCGCGCGATGCGATGCCGGACGGCGGCACAATCGTTGTCTCCGCATGCGAGGAGCAGGTGCCGGTCCGCAGCCAGGTCGCGCTGCCGCCCGGCCGCTACGTCCGTCTGTCCGTCAGGGATCAGGGCGAGGGGATGGACTCCGACACCGTGGCGAGGGCCACCGAACCGTTCTTCACGACGAAGGGTGTCGGCAAGGGGACGGGGCTGGGACTGTCGATGGTGCATGGCTTTGCAGAGCAGTGTGGCGGCCGCCTGACCCTCGCGAGCCGCAAGGGCGAGGGCACGGTCGCGGAACTGTGGCTGCCGGTCGCGCAGGTCTCCAGCCCCATCCCGGCGGACCTGATGCCTTCGCCGCCACCGTTTCGCGCGGCGGCGAGATCGCTGACGATCCTGGCCGTCGATGACGATGCGCTGGTGCTGACCAATACCAGCACGATGCTGGAAGATCTCGGCCATCGCGTCCTCCAGGCCGACTCGGGACCCGCGGCGCTGGATCGGCTTCGCGGCGAACAGGTCGACCTGTTGATTACCGATTTCGCCATGCCGGACATGACGGGCGTGCAGCTCTCTGA
>CAKTFL010000330.1 GCA_934555855.1 uncultured Sphingomonas sp.
GGCCAGGGCGCTGCCCTGTTGCAGGTCGCGCAGCCCCGGCGTGTTGGGCGAGGAGATGTTGATTGCGACATAATCCGCCCGCCCGGTCTCCACCGCCGCCACCACTCCGGCTCGATAATCGGCCACCCGGTCCGCCGCATCCTTGTTCGCGCCGACATTGATCCCGAGCATCCCGCGACGCGTCGCCAGCGCGGCGCGCGCGACACCCGCCGCCAGCCCTTCATTGTTGAAGCCGTAGCGGTTCACCACTGCCCCGTCCTCCATCAGCCGGAACAGGCGAGGACGCGGGTTGCCGGCCTGGGGACGAGGGGTCAGCGTCCCGATCTCCACGGCGCCCGCGCCCAGCCCGAACAGGCCCGTGATGGCGCGCCCGCCCTTGTCGAGCCCCGCCGCGACCCCGATCGGATTGGCAAAGCGCCGCCCTGCCACCTCGATCGCCAGTCGGGGAAAGTGCCCCGGCTCGTGCCCGCCCGGCGCGCCGACCCGGCCCCAGGCGGCCAGGCCGGCGATTGCCAGGCCATGCGCGCGTTCGGGGTCGATGGCGCGTAGCGGACGGGTAAGCAGGGTCATGCCGGCCGCATCGCACCGGCAGGGGCGAGCTGTCAAAGCAGGCGCGATTTGCCGTTGACCTGAGCGAATTGAGGCACCATCTGCCAATCGGATCGAATTGATCTGATTTGAGAGCCGTTCGCAACAAGATGCGCCTTTCCAGCCTTGCCGATTATGCGGTCGTGTTGCTGACCGCCGCCGCCCGGCATCCGGTGCAGGGGGTGGTCCTGGGGGAGGCCAGCGTACGTCTCAACGCGACGCTGCTGGCGGAGGAAACCGGCGTGCCCCTTCCCACCGCGCAAAAGCTGGTCAGCCGGCTGGCGGCGGCGGGGCTGCTGGAAAGCGCGCGCGGCACCGGCGGCGGCTTCCGCCTGGCGCGGCCGGCGGCGGCGATCAGCCTGGCTGACATCATCGAGGCGGTGGAGGGGCCGATCGCGCTCACCACCTGCGTCGATGAGGATCGGCACGACTGCGCGCTCAACCAACAGTGCCAGGTCAAGCCGCACTGGGCGATCATCAACGACACGGTGCGCGGCGCGCTGGCGGGGGTTAGCCTCGCCCGGCTCGCGGCCGAATCCACCCTGCAACCGCGCGCGACACCGCGCGTCGAGGTACACGCGTAATGGCTACCAGGAACGCCGAGGCCTATGAGGCCGTCTCCAAGAAGTACGAATGGGGTTTCGCCACCGATATCGAGCAGGACTTCGCGCCCAAGGGGTTGAGCGAGGACACCGTTCGCTACATCTCCGCCAAGAAGGGCGAGCCCGAATGGATGCTCGACTGGCGGCTGAAGGCGTTCCGCTTGTGGCAGACGATGCAGGCCCCCGACTGGGCGAAGCTGAACGTCCCGCCGATCGATTACCAGGACGCCTATTACTATGCCGAGCCCAAGGCGAAGGCGACGATCGCCTCGCTTGACGAGCTCGACCCGGAAATCCGCCGTACCTACGAAAAGCTCGGCATCCCGATCGAGGAGCAGAAGCTGCTGGCCGGCGTCGAGGGCGCGGAGCCGCCGCGCCGGGTCGCGGTCGACGCGGTGTTCGACAGCGTCTCGGTCGCGACGACCTTCCGCGAGGAGCTGAAAAAGGCGGGGGTCATCTTCCTGTCCATCTCGGAGGCGATCCGCGAATATCCCGATCTGGTCCGCAAATGGCTGGGCCGGGTCGTGCCGCAGCGCGACAACTACTTCGCGACGCTCAACAGCGCAGTCTTCTCCGACGGCACCTTCGTCTACATCCCGGAGGGCGTGCGCTGCCCGATGGAGCTGTCGACCTATTTCCGCATCAATGCCGAGAATACCGGCCAGTTCGAACGCACGCTGATCGTCGCCGACAAGGGCGCCTATGTCTCGTACCTGGAGGGCTGCACCGCCCCGATGCGCGACGAGAACCAGCTCCACGCCGCCGTGGTCGAGCTGGTCGCGCTGGACGATGCCGAGATTAAATATTCGACTGTCCAGAACTGGTATCCCGGCGACGAGAACGGTGTCGGCGGCATCTACAATTTCGTCACCAAGCGCGCGCTCTGCCAGGGCGCGAACAGCAAGGTGTCGTGGACGCAGGTCGAGACCGGCTCCGCGGTGACGTGGAAATACCCGTCCTGCGTGCTGGCGGGCGAGAACAGCGTCGGCGAGTTCTATTCGGTCGCCGTGACCAACAACCGGCAGCAGGCCGATACCGGCACGAAGATGATCCATCTCGGCAAGGGATCGCGCTCGACCATCGTGTCGAAGGGGATCAGCGCCGGCCGCTCCGACAACACCTATCGCGGGCTGGTCAGGGTCGCGCCGACCGCTGAAGGGGTGCGTAACTTCACCCAATGCGACAGCCTGTTGCTCGGCGACCAGTGCGGCGCGCATACGGTTCCCTATATCGAGGTCCGCAACCCCAGCGCGCAGATCGAGCATGAGGCGACCACGTCCAAGATCAGCGAGGACCAGCTCTTCTACGCCATGTCGCGCGGGCTGGATCAGGAAGCGGCGGTCGCGCTGATCGTCAACGGCTTCGCCCGCGAGGTGCTGCAGCAGCTGCCGATGGAGTTCGCGGTCGAGGCGCAGAAGCTGCTGGGGATCAGCCTTGAGGGCTCGGTCGGCTGACGCAACGGGCCCCTCCCTTTCAGGGGAGGGGTCGGGTGGGGGACGCGGGCGCTGGTCTCAATGAGACACGCTCCACCCCCAACGCCTTCTTCAGAAGAGGAGGGGCTTGAAGGATGAATGATGCTCAAGATTGAAAACCTCCACGCCGAAATCGACGGCAAGCCCATCCTCAAGGGCCTGTCGCTCGAGGTGAATGCGGGCGAGATCCACGCGATCATGGGCCCGAACGGCGCCGGCAAGTCGACGCTGGGTTACGTTCTTGGCGGCCGGCCGGGCTATGAGGTAACCGAGG
Organism: uncultured Sphingomonas sp.; assembly: GCA_934555855.1. Next base: position 2,937 of record CAKTFL010000330.1, read on the forward strand.
GTTCCGTTCTGTTCCGTCCCGACCGGGGCGCGAGCCAAGCCAACCCCGTTCGTGCTGAGCTTGTCGAAGCACTGTCCTTCTCTTCCGAGGAAAAGAGCAGCCCTTCGACAAGCTCAGGGCGAACGGATGAGGGTGCCGGCTGGATCGACCTGCTCGCCCTCGAACCGCACGAACGCGCCGCCGCCGGCCTGTTCCTCGGCTTCCAGTACCCGGTCGAGATCCCCGGCGTCTCCAACGTCCAGTTCCTGCGCGAGGCGCTCAACGCCCAGCGTGCCAGCCGCGACAAAAAGCCGCTGTCCGGCGGGGAATTCCTGAAACTCTCCCGCGCCCAGGCCGACGCCCTCGGCCTTGACCAGGAAATGCTCAAGCGCCCGGTCAACGTCGGCTTCTCCGGCGGCGAGAAGAAGCGCAACGAGATGGTGCAGATGGGCGTGATCGACCCCGCCT
>CAKTFL010000331.1 GCA_934555855.1 uncultured Sphingomonas sp.
GCTCGGTGGCAGGGGCGCAGGTCGGCGCGCGGCTGGGCATGAAGGCGCGGCCCGAATATCTCCGCCTTGCGCTGGCCGTGATCGTGCTGCTGGTCGGTGTCAGGATCCTGCTCGGGCTCGTCTGGCGGCCGGAGGCGATCTTTTCCGTCGAGCTGGCATGAAGCGGGGCCTGCTCCTGCTGTCGCCGCTGCTGATGGCGCAGGCCAAGCCCGTGCTGGTCCCCGACGTGTCCCAGCGCGAGGTGGACATCGCCTATTCGTTCACCGGCGCGGAGCTGCTGCTGTTCGGCGCGATCCTCTACCCTGGCGGACGACTGCCGCGGGGAGAGGCGCCGACCGACGTGGTGGTGGTGGTAAAGGGGCCGACCCAGTCGGTGGTGCTGCGCGAAAAGGAGAAGGTGGCCGGCATCTGGGTTAATGCGGAACAGCTTCGCTACCGTTCCGCGCCGTCCTTCTATGCCATCGCCTCGTCACGGCCGATCCGGCGGCTGGTGGACGAGCGCACGCGCGCGATCTTCGAACTGGGTGTCGACAGCCTTCAGCTGTCTCCCGCCTCCAACGCGCCGCCGGACGTGCAGGAGCGGTTCCAGCACGGGCTGGTCGATCTGCGCGGTCGTGCCGGGCTCTATTACGAAGCGCCGGGCGCGGTGGAGATTACCGACGACGTGCTGTACCGAGCGCGCGTGTCGATCCCTGCCCGCGTGCCGGTCGGCCGATTCACCGCCGAAACGTTTCTGATCCGCGACGGTCATGTACTCGCGGCGGCGGTGCGCGAAATCGACATCCGCAAGTCCGGATTCGAACGCTATGTCGCCCGCGCGGCGGAGCGCCATGCGGTGCTGTATGGCCTGGTCGCGGTCGCGCTGTCGGTGCTGCTCGGCTGGGCGGCGGGATGGATCGCGCGGCGCATCTAAATGGCTCCGGCCAAGCGCGCGCGCACGGTATCTTTACTTCTCGATTCCTATGGATGGTCCCCGAGCTGGCCAGGGATCGAGTCCGCCGATGAATTCAATGCCCGGACCGACTGCGTTCGACAATGCCTCCCCCGCGACGAACCCGCTGAGCGGCGAGGAGGCGATCGGATTCGTGCTCGCCGTCGCGGGCTCGTCGAGCAAGGTGGTGCTGGACCCCGCCGCGGTCCAGTCGGCGATGAACCATCCCGATCCGGTCGCCGCCAGCGCCGGCCAGGTCGGCAGCCAGATCAAGTTGCGCGTCAGCGGCGCGTGGCTGGTCGCCAACGTCCGCAGCCTCGTCTACCAGGAACAGGACGGTGGGCGCATCGTCGCGGAAATCGATTTCCTCGGCGAGGGCGACGAGGAGCGGCTGACCGGCAAGCTCTACCATTTCCGTCGCGGCGTGACCCGCTACCCCCTGCCCGGCTGTCCGGTGGTGCCGGTGACCACCGCCGACCTGCATCAGGTCTATGCTGCGGAGGACCATGCCAGCATCGGCGTCGGCACGGTCTATCCCACCCGCGACGTGCGCGCGTCCATGTTCTTCGACGCGATGCTGGGCAAGCATTTCGCACTGGTCGGATCGACCGGCACCGGCAAGTCCACCGCGGCGGCGCTGATCCTGCACCGCATCTGCGAGCGAGCGCCCAACGGCCATATCGTCATGGTCGATCCGCACGGCGAATATGCGGCGGCGTTCAAGAGCAACGGCGCGGCCTACGACGTCAACAATCTTCAGATGCCCTATTGGCTGATGAACTTCGAGGAACATTGCGAGGTGTTCCTCACCAGCCGCGGCGCGGAGCGGCAGGTCGACGCCGACATTCTCGCCAAGTGCCTGTTGATGGCGCGCGGCAAGAGCCGGCTGGGCCAGGAATTCACCAAGCTGACGGTGGACGCGCCGATCCCTTATCTGCTCAGCGACCTGACCAACATCATCCAGCTCGAAATGGGCAAGATGGACCGGGCGGGCGACACCTCTCCCTATCTCAGGATCAAGACCAAGATCGAGGAGATCAAGGCCGATCCCCGCTACGGCTTCATGTTCTCCGGCATGTTGGTCGCCGACACGATGGCGCAGTTCGTCAGCCGCGTCTTCCGCCTGCCGGGCGATGGCCGGCCGATCTCGATCATCGACGTGTCGGGTGTGCCGTCCGACATCACCTCCGTGGTGGTGGCAGTGCTGGCGCGCATGGTGTTTGACTTCGCGATCTGGTCGCGCAACGAGCCGCAGCGCCCGATCCTGCTCGTCTGCGAGGAAGCACATCGCTACATTCCCGCCGAGCGCGAGGTGGCGGGCTCCGCGGTCGGCAAGATCCTGGGCCGGATCGCGAAGGAAGGGCGCAAATACGGCGTCAGCCTGGGCCTGATCACCCAGCGTCCTTCCGACCTGTCCGAAGGCGTGCTGTCGCAATGCGGCACGATCATCGCCATGCGCCTCAACAACGATCGCGACCAGGCGTTCGTCCGCGCGGCAATGCCCGAGGGCGCGCGCGGGTTCCTCGACACGATTCCGGCGCTGAGGAACCGCGAATGCATCATCTGTGGCGAAGGCGTGTCGATCCCGATCCGCGTCACGCTGGATACGCTGGAAGACGCTAAGCGCCCCGCCTCCGGCGACCCGCTCTTTTCGCAATTGTGGCGCGAGGTCGGGGACGAGGACGCGATCATCGCCCGTACCGTCAAGCGGTGGCGCTCGCAGGGTAAGTGAACGCGCCCGGACAGAGGGTCGGGGTGCATGTCACCTGCACCCGCGCCCACGCCGATGGGCGGGCCGGGATGCCTCAGCCGTCCTTTTCCAATGCGTTGATCGCGGCGTGGACCCGCGCCTCTACCTCGCGCCTCGGCAGGCCGGGCGGCAGGGTATCGCCGAAGCGAATCGTGACCACGCCCGGACGCCGCGGGCCATGACGCGGCAGCAGACGGCCGCAGTCGAGCGCGATCGGTACCACCGGCAGGCCCAGCGCCGCAAGGGCCGCCGCGAAGGCCTCGTAGAGCCGCTCGCCCTCGGCCGGGGGGGCGGCGGCGGAGAAGCCGGGGCGGTTGCCGCGCGAGGTGTCGGCGGCCAGCGTGAACTGGCTCACGGCGAGGACGGCGCCGCCCACGTTCTGGACGGAGCGGTTCATGCGGCCCGCCTCGTCGCGGAAGATCCGCAGCTTGGCCACGCGCTCGGCGAGCGCGCGGGGCCTCGCGTCGTCGTCGCCCGCCATGGCGCAGACCAGCACCAGGAGGCCCGGGCCCACCTCGCCCACGAGGGCGCCGTCGATGCGCACGGAGGCTTCCGTGACGCGCTGAACCAGCGCCCTCACAGTTCGTGGCGCCAGGGCGGGTTGGCGCCGGGGCGGCTCACGGTGATCGCGGCCGCGCGGGTGCCCAAGGCCAGGGCGTCGCGTAGCGTGCCTTCCGAGAGCTGCGCCAGGC
>CAKTFL010000332.1 GCA_934555855.1 uncultured Sphingomonas sp.
TTGGCGGGCGACCAGGACGGAGCGCTGGCGGCGCTGCGGAAGGCCGATGCTTTTCCCGGCGGCCAGCTCCCCGAGGCGATGGATCGACTTAGGATCGCCTGTCTGGCGGCCACTGGCGAATTGCCTGCCGCCGCCAAGGCGAGCGCCCTGCTCGCGGCGCAGTCTCACTCGCCGCATGACCTCTGGTCGTCGATCAACCTCCATGTTTCGATGGGCGCAGTTCCGGACGCCCTCGCGTTGTGGACCGCGCACGAAGACATCCTGAAAGAGCCGACCCCCGGGCACATCATGCTCGCGCGGGCCGCGATCCACGTTGACCCCGAGGCCGCACGCCGCATCACGGCACAGATCGCTTCAAGCGTGCCGTACACGATGGTCACCGCAGCCTATGACCTGTCGAACCGGCTCGGCATGCGCGAGCGTGGTCACTTGATGGGTCGTATAGTCCGCCTGGGCTCCAGCAACAGCGCAGGCGTGCTCAGAATCGACAGCGTCGAGCAGGCGCTCGCGATGATCGAGGAACGCCAGCAGGCGATCGTCGAGGCACAGGCGAAATACAATCAGGGCCATGCGCCCATTCACTTCCTCGCGACGTGGCGCTCCGGCGCGATCTCGGCCGCCTATCTTGGCAGCAAGGAACTGGCGAATGCGCTTCGCGCGGCCGGCGAACTGCTCGGCGCGCGTTACGGGCGCAGGTTCGATTCCGCGGTTTGGCCGGGCGAGCGCACCGACGTACACTTGGTCGCTGACGTCACGGCACTGCTCACCGCGCATCATCTCGACCTGCTCGACAAGATAGAACGTGCGTTCAAACCGATCCGGATCGGTCCCGATGCACTGAACGCCATCGCCAGCATGCGCATCGACCTGGATGAGATGCAGCCGTCTCGCATGGACGCGATGCGGACGGTGATCGGGCATTTCGCGCCCGGGTCGATCGGGATCGAGAGCGAGGCTGGGCGCCTCGATCCGTTCACGGTACTCTGGTCGCTCGAGGGTTGAGAGTCGAACAGCACCCTGAATTTTACTCGCCTATTGATATGCTACGGTCTCAATTGTCTGCGGCTAGTGTCGAGACAGCAAACGAAGAGCTTGGGAACACGATCGACGAGCCAGGCTGCGCGGCGGAGACAATGCCGGGATAGCAGCCTGGGCCTCCCGGCGACATGACGTGGCACGCGACGTCGTGGCTTTCACCGACCGTCTCACTCGCTTGGCAACGATGCGCTCCCGTGCAGGTCGAGTAGTGCACAACGCACTGCTGCCGATCTTAGGACCATTGCCGGTGGTAAGGCGGCGTCTGGCAAGCCGCCTTGCAGAGCTCACCTACCGCTAGATGGCGGTAGCCCCGCGAAGGACATGCCATTCCGCCGTACCCGACTGGCGTGCGAGGCTGAACAAGCGGCCATTTAGGAGAAGCCCCTGGCTGGCTTCGAGCAACCGATTTTTGGGTCATGACACTCGAAACCGGTTCGGACTGACGCTGATCCGGACTGCAGATGTTATCTGACATTTCGGCAGGCGAGCGGACCGTGCTCTGCCTGCGGAAGCGATTTTAGTCTGCGAGGACAGCCCGCGCGGCATCGCGCCTGCGCCAAAGGCTGACGGCAATGAGGGAGGTGGCCATTGCGCCCCCGGCCAGGATCACGACGGGCCGTAATCCCGTGCGTTCCGCCGCGCGGTGCAGCGCCACCTCAAGACCACCCGCGGCGTTCACCGCACGAGGAACGATCCGCGTGTCAAAGAACAGCTTGGGTGAAGAGGGGCGGGACGGCTGCTTCATGAGATAATCGCGTCCGACGGTCATCCGGCGTCTCCCTCGCTGATCGAGCGCGCTTCACGGCAAACGTAGGTCAACGACACCGCACCGCACTTGGCAGAGAACGTGAGCAAGGGGTGGATGTTTCCTCTACCGCCCTCCGGCCGGAGCAATCCATTGAAAACGCCAACCTTCAAGCCGTATCGCCTGCCATCTGGCGGCTGGGGGTCCGCTGGGTCCGTGCGCGAGATACTGAGCCGCGAAGGCGTGCTCGCGAGCGGCCCTATCGCGCTCACCCGCCACAACAAGGTCGATGGCTACCAGTGCAACAGTTGCGCCTGGGTGAAGCCCGCCAGCCCGTTGCCGCTTGAATTCTGCGAGAACGGGGTCAAGGCCGTCGCGTGGGAGATCACTGCGCATAGGTGCACGCCCGCCTTCTTCGCCGAACATACAGTTACCGAACTGCGCGATTGGGACGACTACCACCTCGAACAGCCCGGCCGGTTGACCCAACCGCTACGCTACGACGCAGCGAGCGACCGCTACGTTCCCGTATCGTGGGGGCATGCTGTTGAGGAGATCGCGCGCGAGTTGCGCGCGGTGGAGGATAAGCGGAAAGGCGCGGTGTTCTACAGCTCGGGTCGCCTGTCCAACGAGGCGAGCTACCTCTATGGGCTGTTTGCGCGGCTGTACGGCAACAACAATCTGCCCGATTCATCGAACATGTGTCACGAGACGACGTCCGTGGCACTACCGGCAAGCATCGGCCAGGGCGTCGGCACCGTCGACCTGCGGGATTTCGCCCGGTCGGACTGCATCATGTTCTTTGGCCAGAACCCCGGCAGCAACTCGCCGCGGATGCTCCATCCGTTGCAGGAGGCGAGCGAGCGCGGTGCGGCGATCATCACCTACAATCCGTTGCGCGAACGCGGGCTGGAACGCTTCACCAACCCGCAATCGCCGACCGAGATGCTCACCGGCCGCGAGACCCGGATCAGCTCGCAATATCATCAGGTGCGGGCCGGGGGCGACCTCGCGGCGATCACCGGCATCTGCAAGGCGGTGCTGGCGCTTCACGATGCCGCGCTGGCGGCGGGCGAGCCTGCGATCCTCGACACCGCATTCATCGCCGAACATACCCATGGCTTCGACAGCTTCGTCGACTGGCTGGGCGATCAGGGTTGGGACGCGATCGAGCTCCACTCCGGCCTGCACCGCGCCGACCTGGAAGCGACCGCCACCGTCTATGCGCGATCGGAGGCCGCGATCGGCGTCTACGGCATGGGGCTGACCCAGCATCAGGCGGGGGTGGAGACCGTGCGGATGCTGGTCAACCTGCTGCTGATGCGCGGCAACATGGGGCGTGCCGGGGCCGGTATCTGCCCGGTGCGCGGCCATTCCAACGTGCAGGGCCAGCGCACGATGGGGGTGACGGAAAAGCCCGAGCTGTTCCCGCTCGACCGGCTGGGCGAGCAGTTCGGCTTCGAACCACCGCGCGAGCGTGGCTACAACACCGTCGAGGCGTGCGAGGCGACCCTGCGCGACGAGGTGCGGGCGTTCATCATGATGGGCGGCAACTTCGTCCGCGCCATCCCCGAC
>CAKTFL010000333.1 GCA_934555855.1 uncultured Sphingomonas sp.
CCACTCGACCGACGCGTCCTCGATCGGCTGCGTTTCCGCATTGGCCCAGAGCTGCGCGCGCAGTTCAAACACCACGTCATGCTCGCCGAAGAAAGCGACGGCGGCATGGCGGAAGCCGTCCTCGTCGGCATGCGGATCGAGCTGCCAATCGCGCAAGCTGCTTTGGTAGGTCGAGGCTGGAAACGCGCCGAGCTTGGCAACGTAATCGCCGAAGCGGACCGGCGCCTGGCTGAAATAGCTGTCGCCCAGCGGGTGACTGAACGGGTGGCCGAAAAAGTCGGCCTTGGCGCTGGGCTTGCCGACCGCGTTCAGGACCTTGTTGAGATTGCGCGCAAGGCTCGACACCGCGCTTTTGGCGAGCTCGGGCAGCGCGGTGGACTTGCCGATCACGGTGCCGTCGCGAAGGAACCCGTGCGCCGTGCCGGATGGAAAGGTCGGGCCGCTCGCCAGCACGAAATCCTGCGTATCGGCGGCGTGGCCGGGCAGCTTCTCTCCCGTCGCGCCGAACACCTTGATCGACATGCCGCGATGGGTGGACACGCGGTCGCCCAGCGTCTCGCCGGGACCCTGCGCGAAGCGGACCGCCACCGGAAAAGTGCCGCCGCCCGCGAATAGTCCTTGCGCCAGCTCTTCGGGCAGGTCGTCCAGCACACGCATCTTGCCGACCGCGCAGGCCGAACTTTTGGCGTGGCTGGCGCGGACGGCATGGCCTTCGCGCTTTTCCACGGTTTCGGTCTGCTGGGTCATGCCCTGGATGATGCCGTCGATCGTCTTCTGCTCGTCGGGCTCGGGTGTTTCGATCGCCGGGGAGTAGCGGAGATACATCATGGTTCGTCTTCTCGATGAACGGCAAGAAAGGGGATGAGCGTCGCGGCGACCGCGTCGGGCGCCTCGCGCTGCGGAAAGTGGCCGACGCCGGGCATCAGGATGAATTCCAACGGCCCGCTGAACTTCTCGGGTACTAACTCCGTGGCGGCGGGCGGGTTCACGCCGTCCGCCTCGCCATGAACGTAGAGCGCGGGCAGCGACAGCGCCTTCGTCACCTTCACCTGCTCCTCCAGCCACGCGCTGCGCGGGTCCGGCTGCGCCTCGTCCCAGCGCGAGCGATAGCTGTGCAGCGTGATATCAACCCAGTCGGGATTGTCCCACGCCTCGGCCACACGCGCGAACGTCGCCTCGTCGAACCAGCCCGGCGGCGACCAGTTCATCCAGTGGCGACGCGCGAAGCCGCGCCGGTCCTGCCTGACGGCCTCGGCACCGCGCGCCGTCGCCATGAACCAGTGATACCATTGCAGCTCGGCATGCCAAAAAGGCGGTGTCGGTTTTCCGCCGAGACGCGGCGGCGTGGACAGCATCGCGATCCGCTCCACCCGGTCGTGCCAGCCGACCGCCAGCGCCTCCGCGATGCTGGAGCCCCAATCATGCCCGACCACGGCGAGGCGATCGATGCCGAGCGCATCCATCAGCGCGATCGCGTCCATCGCCAGGATGCCGCTATCGCCCGTCCGCGGGGCGGCATCGTCCAGGAACCGCGTTGCGCCGAAGCCGCGCAAGGTGGGCACGATCGTCCGCAGGCCCGCCCGCTGCAGGGCCGGCACGACCCCGGCCCAGGTCGAGGCGTCGTCCGGCCAGCCATGGATAAGCAGGACGACCGGCGCATCGGCCGGCCCGCCGTCCTCATAGGCAATCTTCAGATCGGCAGCATGGACTGTCGGCATCCGACCTGAACACCGCAGGCCGCGATCGGTTCAGTCGGTCCGTGGCCGGCTTTTCAGTCCCGCCCTTCGATCAGCGCGCGGATGCGGTGAGCGAGCGCGTCCATGGAGAAGGGTTTGGTCAGTACCTCCATGCCATGATCGAGATGCCCGTGATTCAGCACCGCATTTTCCGCATAGCCGGTGATGAAGAGGACCTTCAGCCCCTCGCGGGACTGGCGCGCCGCCTCAGCCAGTTGGCGGCCGTTCATCCCGCCTGGCAGGCCGACGTCGGTGACGAGCAGGTCGATGCGCGCGTTGGACTGGAGCATCTTCAGCCCGCTTGGCCCGTCGCCCGCCTCGATCGCGGCATAGCCGAGATCCTGCAGGGCATCGACGACCAGCATCCGGACGGTCGGCTCGTCGTCCACGATCAGCACGGTTTCGCCGTCCACCGCCCGTTCGGGATCCGCCGACCCGTCCCGCTCCTCGTCGCTCTCGTCCTCACCCAGGTGGCGGGGCAGGTAGATGCACACCATGGTGCCCTCGCCCAGCTCCGAATAGATGCGGACCTGTCCCCCCGACTGCCGGGCGAAACCGTAGATCATCGACAGGCCGAGCCCGGTGCCCTGGCCGATCGGCTTGGTCGTGAAAAACGGGTCGAAGGCGCGCTCGATCACCTCCTTCGCCATGCCGGTGCCGGTGTCGCTGACGCACAGCTTCACATATTGGCCGGGCTCCAGCCCGCGCTCCGACGCGGCGGCGCGGTCCATCCAGCCGTTGGAGGTCTCCACGGTCAACTTGCCGCCGTCAGGCATCGCGTCGCGGGCGTTGATGCACAGGTTGAGCAGCGCGTTTTCGAGCTGGTTGGCGTCCACCAGCGTCCGCCACAGCCCGGCTGCGCCGATCGTCTCGACCTCGATCGAGGGGCCGACCGTTCGCTGAATCAACTCGTCCATGCCATGGACGAGCTTGTTGACGTCCGTAGCGCTGGGCGTGAGCGTCTGGCGGCGGGAAAAAGCGAGCAGACGGTGCGTCAGGGCGGCCGCCCGGCGCGCGGCGCCCTGTGCAGCCGTCATGTACCGTTCCAGGTCCGGCAGCCGGCCCTGCGCCAGCCGGATCTGCATCATCTCCAGCGAACCGGAAATGCCGGCGAGGAGGTTGTTGAAGTCGTGTGCGATGCCCCCGGTCAGGTGGCCGACCGCCTCCATCTTGTGCGCCTGGCGTAGTGCGTCCTCGGCCTGCTGCCGTTCCGCGATCTCCTGCGCCACCCGCGCCTCAAGCGTTTCCGCCCAGCGACGCAGCTCCGCCTCCTGCCGCTTCACCGCGGTAATGTCGTAGATGACGCCGACCAGCCGATATCCCGAGCCGGCCCGATCGCGCACCACCTCACCCCGGCGGGCGATCCACCGCTCCTCACCCGTATCGGCCAGGAGGACGCAGAAATCCCCTTCCATCGTTGCCGGGCCGGCACCATGCTCGACATCGGCGATCAAGGGCTGCTGATCGCGCGCCAGCACCGCATTGATGGTCCGCACCGGCAGCACTCCGGTCGGGTGCAGGCCAAGCAGCCGGCAGAACTCCGCCGACACGGAAACGGTCGCGAAGCCATCGACATATTCGAACGTACCCACCCCGCCGGCCGACTGGGCGATGCGGAGC
>CAKTFL010000334.1 GCA_934555855.1 uncultured Sphingomonas sp.
GCACCGCGCGCCAGTCCGCCAGGCTGGCATTTTCCGGGTCATGGATGGCCACGCCCTGCTCGAACCCGGTCACGCCGGCATTGTTGACGACCACATCGACGGCCGGCGCGAGTTCCGCAAGGCGGAGCCAGTCGCCCTCCTCCCGCACGTCGAGGTGCACGAAGCGGCACCCGATCCCCGCCGCAGCCGCAGCGCCGGCAGGTTCGTCGATGTCGGTAAGGATGACGATTGCTCCCTCGTCATGAAAGCGGGCAGCGATGGCGCGGCCGATGCCGCGTGCCGCCCCTGTGACGACGCAGGTCTTGTTCTTCAGTCGTTGCAAGCTTCTTCCTCGTGACAGCGGGCTTGGCTGAACGCGTTGCGTTAATAGCGGAAGCGTGCGCCCAGGGTGAAGCGCCGGCCGTAGGACCATACGTCCAGCGTCTGGTGATCGAACCGGCCGTGCGTGCTGTAGGTCGAATTGTTGATGTTGGTGACCTCGCCGAAGACGGTGAAGTCCCGGCTGATGTCATAGCTGGCAGATGCGTCGATCTGGAGTTGCCTGTCCACGTAGATCGGTTCTGCGCCATAGGTGCCCCCACCGGTTGCCCGATCGCCAGCAGATATTCGTCACGCCAGTTCACCGCGCCGCGTATCTGGAAGCCGTGCTTGTCGTAGAAGCCGACGAAGTTCGCCGACTTGCCCAGGCCGGGAATGGCGAAGGCCGTGCCGACGATGTTCGAGGAGTCGAACTTGCGGTTGGTGGAGAGAATATTGGCGTTGAAGCCTAAGCAGCTGTTGCCGAACACATGTCGAACCTCGCCTGCTGGCCGGTGGTGGGGTCTATCACTCCGTTCAGCCCCTGTGTCGTCACGCCGCCGATGATGTAGTCGGTGAGGTGCTTCAGGAAAACATTTGCCGACACATAGGAATTGGGCCGGTAATACCATTCTGCCGCGGCATCATAATTGTCGACAGATAGGGTTTGAGGTTCGGATTGCCGCCCGTCGCCGAAAGGTTGCCGATCCGCAGCGACGTCGGGTTTATGGTCGGCGGCAGGTCGGCCAGGGCTGGCCGGGTGAGCGTGCGCGAGGCGTCGAGGCGCAGGATCAGGTTGGACGTGACCTCCCGCTTCGCATCGATACTGGGCAGCAGATAGTTATAATGCGACCTGGCAATGATTGGCTGCGTGGCCGAGTATGTCGCCTCGAGCAGGCTCGGATCCGTCAACGGCCTGGTCAGCGCCAGCACCTCCCGGCCCAGGGCGACCGTCAGCACGCGGGTGCCTTCGTTGCGGACACCCGCCGACAAACGGAACGGCATCCCGGCAATTTCGGACTCGAAATTGGCCTTGAAGAAGATCGCGGACGTCTTCTCCGCCACGGTCAGGATGCTGGCCGCATTTAGCTCCGGCGCGACCGAACTTCCCCCGTTGGATTCGAGCAGGTCGAAGACCTTGTAAGGATTGAACAGGACGAGCTTCGGCGCCAGCGTACCCTATAGCCCGGGATGAAGCCCGCAGTACTGATGTCGCGGGTGTAGACGTCGGCCGGCAGCGTCGTGAGGCCACCGGCCAAGCCGCCGGGGCGGCCCGAGAGTGGCTCATGTCCGGCCCGGCTGGCAAAGACCCGGTCGCTGTTCTCGCTTCCGCCATTCAGCCGGTCCTCGACATATTGGCCGCCCAGCACCGACGCTCAACGGGCTGTTGTCCCACCTCAGCGATCCTCGGATCGGCTTCACCGTGTCGGTATTGTACGGCGAGCCGCTGCAGATGACGTGCGAACCGATGAACGCACGATCGCCATGGTTGGCGGCAATGCCGGCGGGACCATAATCGCTCGGCTCGCCATCATCGTCGAATAGCGCGATCGGTGCGCCGTCCGCGAACCGCGGATGCGCCAAGTCGACCGCGAGATTCTCCTCCGCGACGAAGAAGCCCTGTCGCTGAAGATCGAGCGGCCGGAACAAGCCGTCCTTCCTTTCCACGCCCTCAACGAGCAGTTCACCCGGCTTGAAGCCGAACAGCGCACCAAGAAAGAACGCACCCGTATCGGGATCAACGGCTGATTGTCACGAAGCGGCGGCATGGCAGGGCCGCGAGGCCGCCAACATTATCGATGATGCGGCGGCGGACTGGGCGGCGCGGCTGGACCGCGGGCTGAGCGAGGGCGAGCGGGAGCAGCTGGACGGCTGGCTGGCGCGGGATGTCCGCCATGTCGGCGCGCTGGCCCGCGCCCACGCCATCTGGTCTCATGCCGAACTGGGTCTCCGCGCCGATCACACCCCGGTCGATCAATGGTCTGCCCTTACCACTGCTGCGGCCACACCGCAGGGCCTGATGACGCGTCGCCGGATGATCGGCGGCGGCATCGCCGCGACTGCGGCCGCCGTCGCCCTGGTGCCGCTGATACAGGGGCGTTCCCGCCTGCTGTCGAGCGGCCCTGGCGAGGTTCGCAGGATCGGACTGGACGACGGATCGACGGTCACGCTCAGCACCGACAGCCGGGTCCGCTATGCCTTCGACGCAGGCCAGCGACTGGTCACGGTGCTGGCCGGCGAGGTGTTCTTCGACGTGGCGCAGGACCCTCTGCGCCCGTTCGTGATCGCTGCCCGGGACCTGACGTTGCGCGCGGCGGGCAGCGCCTCGGCGTTCGCCTGCTCGCGGGATCACCGCTGCTGGTTGTCGTCGTCAGGGCGCGGTCGAGGTGGCCGGGCCGGCGCGGCGCGGCCACCTCATGCTCGGCGCGAACATGCGCCTCGATCTCGGCGGAAATGGGCGCGGAGAGCCCAGCATCGTGCGCCTGGAGCCAGAAGCCCTGGGAAGGGCCCCGGCTTGGCGTGACGGTATGCTGGCCTTTGAGGGGGAGACGCTGGCTGCCGCGACCGCGAAATTCTCGCGCTACGCGCCCGTGCGCTTCACCATCACCGATCCCGCGCTGGCGCGCGAACCGGTGACCGGACTCTTTGCCGCCAACGATCTCAAGGGGTTTGCCCGCGCCGTCGCGCCGAGCCTGAACGCGCGGGCGGAGATCGGCGACAGCTGCGTGCTGCTGTCGCGGGGAGCCACGCAAAAATAGTTCTTTTCGACGCACGGAATCAACGGCGCCCGGCATCTAACCTTCAAGCGAAGGCGAGCCGATCGTCGTCAATCCGCGGGCCAACACCTATCCCACCACGTATGACGCCGTTGGCATGGGCTTCTTCCTCGGCGCGACGGCGAAGTTCTGGCCGGGGTCATGCGATAGGGGACATGTCATGCCGCGACGTCTGATAGCTGCGTGTGTCGCGGCATGGCTGTTCCTCGCTCCGGCGCCAGTGCTTGCCTGGGGCAATACCGGCCACCGGGTCACGGGAGTGATAGCGCAGCGCTATCT
>CAKTFL010000335.1 GCA_934555855.1 uncultured Sphingomonas sp.
GACCTATATCGACGCCGATCCGGTCGGTCCGCCCGACGCGCAACTCGTGCATCGCGCCCTTGAGCATCGCCAGCGTGCGATCGGCGACATCTTCCTGCAGGCAGAGGACGCGCAGCGCCGAACAGCGCTGGCCGGCGCTGTCGAACGCCGATGCGATCACGTCCGCCACGACCTGCTCGGCCAGCGCGGAGCTGTCCACGACCAGGGCATTCTGCCCGCCCGTCTCGGCGATCAGCGGCATCGGCTTGCCTTCGGCCGACAGGCGGGTGGCGAGCTCGGCCTGGATGAGCCTCGCAACGTCGGTCGAGCCGGTGAACATCACGCCGGTTGTCTCGCGCGCGCCGACCAGCGCCGCGCCGATCGTGCCGTCACCGCAGATCAGCTGGAGCACGTCTGCCGGAACGCCGGCCTCGTGGAGCAAGGCGACGCCTTGGGCGGCTATCAGCGGCGTCTCCTCGGCGGGTTTGGCAAGCACGGTGTTGCCGGTCACCAGTGCCGCCGCGACCTGGCCGGTGAAGATCGCCAGCGGGAAGTTCCATGGGCTGATGCAGGTCACGACGCCGAGCGGCGGGTGTCCCTGCCCCAGCGTGCGACGCGCCTGATCGGCGTAATAGCGCAGGAAGTCGATCGCCTCGCGAACTTCGGCGATCGCATTCGGCAGCGACTTGCCCGCCTCCCGCATCGCCAGCCCGAGCAGTTCGGGCATCCTGGCCTGCATGGCATCGCCGGCTCGGTCGAGAATCGCGGCGCGTTCCGCGGGAGGCACCGCCGCCCAGCCCGGCGCGGCGGCGGCTGCAATCCTCGCGGCAGCCTCGGCCTGCTCGGGCGACATCTCGAATACGGTGCCGACGACGTCGCGATGATCGGCGGGATTCAGCACCTCGCGCGCCACGCCCTGATTGCCCGCGCACCAGTTCCCGTGCGCGCCGTCGCGCATCGTCGCGCTGAGCGTCGCCAGCACGCCCTCGTCGGCAAGATCGAGCCCCGCCGAGTTCTTCCGCGCGCCATACAGGTCGGTCGGCAGCGCAATCGCGGCATGTTTCTGCCCCGGCATGTTCATCGCCCGAACGATCTCGACCGGATCTGCCACCATCTCGGCGACCGAGACCTCGGGATCGGCAATGCGGTTCACGAAGGACGAATTGGCCCCGTTCTCGAGCAAGCGGCGGACCAAGTAGGCGAGCAGCGTCTCATGCGTCCCCACCGGGGCGTAGATGCGGCATGGCCGGTCCAGCTTCTCCTTGCCGACGACCTCGTCGTACAGCGGCTCGCCCATGCCGTGCAGGCATTGGAACTCGTACTTGCCGATGTGGAAGTCCAGTCCGGCCAGCTCGTAGATCGTCGCCAGCGTCTGCGCGTTGTGCGTGGCGAATTGCGGGAAGACGTATTCGCCCGCCGCGAGCAGCTTCCGTGCACAGGCGATATACGCGACGTCGGTATGCACCTTGCGGGTATAGACCGGAAAATCGGCAAGCCCGTCGACCTGCGCCCGCTTGATCTCTGCGTCCCAATAGGCGCCCTTTACCAGCCGCACCATGATCCGCCGCCGGCTGCGCCGCGCCAGATCGACGATCCAGTCGATCACGAACGGGCAGCGCTTGCCATAGCCCTGCACCACGAAGCCGAGCCCGTTCCACCCCGCCAGTTCCGGATCAAATGCGAGGCTTTCGAGCAGGTCGAGCGACAGTTCCAGCCGGTCGGCTTCCTCCGCATCGATATTGAGCCCGATGTCATAGCCCTTGGCAAGCACCGCAAGCGCCTGCACGCGCGGCAACAGCTCAGCCATTATCCGGCCGGCCTGGGCGCGGCTGTAGCGGGGATGGAGCGCCGAAAGCTTGATCGAGATACCCGGACCGCCATACACGCCCCGCCCCGCCGAGGCGGTGCCGATCGCATGAACGGCGTTCTGATAGTCGCGGAAATAGCGTTCCGCGTCTGCCGCGGTAGTCGCTGCCTCGCCGAGCATGTCGTAGCTGTACTGGAACCCCCGCGCTTCCAACGCCTGTGCGCGTTTCAGCGCCTCGTCGATCGTCTCGCCGGTGACGAACTGCTCGCCCATCATCCGGATCGCCATATCGACGCCGCGGCGGATCACCGGCTCGCCGGCGCGCGCGATCAGCCGGGTGAGCGCCGCGGCGAGGCCGGTATCGTTGACGCTGCCGGTCAGCTTGCCGGTGACCACCAATCCCCAGGTCGCCGCGTTGACGAACAACGACCGGCCATCGCCGATATGGCTCTTCCAATCGCCGCCCGCGATCTTGTCGCGGATCAGCGCATCGCGGGTGTCGTGATCAGGAATGCGGAGCAGCGCCTCGGCAAGGCACATCAGCGCGACGCCTTCCTGGCTCGACAGCGCATATTCCTGGACCAGCCCCTCGACCCCGGTTCCCTTGTGCTTGGCGCGCAGAGCCGTGATCAGCTTGGTTGCGGTCGTCAGAGCCGCCACGCGCGTCGCTTCGGGCAGCGTCGCGGCATCGAGCAACGGCGCGACGCATTCACTCTCGGGGCGACGACAGGCGGCGGTGATCGCCTGGCGGAGCGGCGATTGCGAGCGGACCGGCGGGGCGAAATCGGCAAAGAGCGGGCTCATACGCATTCCTTGCCAGAAATGCCGGTGGCAATCCGTCCGAATGCCGGGCAGAACTGTGCGGCCCGCGCTGCAATTAAGAACCCGGAAAGACGATGTGCCTGCCAAACCGCTCTTGAGCAGTGAAATCGACCAGTTCGACCGCAAGCTCCTCGACCTGCTTCGCGAGGAAGGCCGGATGCCGGTCTCCGAGCTGGCGCAACGGATCGGGCTGTCAAAAACACCGACCCAGGTCCGCCTTCGGCGCCTGATCGATCAGGGCTACATCCTGGGCTTTCGCGCGGTGATCGATCCGACGAAGCTCGGGCTGGACCATATCGCCTTCACCGAGGTGAAGCTCTCCGACACGCGCGAGGCCGCCCTGGCGGAATTCCATCGCGCGGTGCTCAAGATCCGCGAGGTCGAGGAATGCCACATGCTGGCGAGCAATTTCGACTATCTGCTGAAGGTACGCACCAGCGATATCCGCAAATATCGCGAGGTGCTCGGCGAGCGCATCTCAAGCCTGCCGCATGTCGCCAGCACCTCTACCTTCGTCGCGATGGAGACAATTCGCGACGCGTCAATGTGATACGTCCCTGACCCACGGCGTCGGCGAGACGAAGCCGCCGGCCTGATGGGATCGACGTTTGTCGAGCCCCATCAGAGAAGCGCTCCCTCGATCATCGCGCAGACAGCGATGCGGCGTCGAGATCCACCTCCATCTCCCGCGGCCAGAAGCGCAGGTCGCGGCAGGTAGCGACGAACGCCTTGGCGTCTTT
>CAKTFL010000336.1 GCA_934555855.1 uncultured Sphingomonas sp.
GCGTCCGTAGCCGCTGCCCCTAGGTGGAGCGTCCGCACTGGGCATGTCCGCCACACCGGTTTCGCGCCAATTGATCAGAAGTCGGCGCGTCCCGTCATCGCCCGAAATGTTTTGCCACGAAATGTCGAGATGCCCGTTCGGCGTGGAAAGCGCGCCATATTTGACCGCGTTGGTCATCAACTCGTGAAGCGCCAGCGCCAGCGTCTGCACGTTGGCCGAGCGAAGCCCGATGTCCGCCGGCCCGCTAATTGCGACCTGAGCGCCTTTTCCGTTCTGATCGAGCACCACATGAGCCGACACTTCCGCGCGCAGCAAAGCCTCCACGGTGACGCGCTGGCCTTCATTGCGGCGGGACAGCAGCCCTTGTACGCGGGCGAGCGCCGCCATGCGCTCGCCAATACGGACCTGAAATTCTTCCAGCGTGCGGCTGCCCTTGATGGTGCGCAGGAGGATGGCCTGGACTACGCCCATCAGGTTGCGCGTGCGGTGCTGAAGCTCCATCACGAGCACCGTCTGCTGGTGCTGCAACGTCAGCAGGTCATCGATGTCCGTTGCGGTGCCGAGCCATTCGGTCGCCTCGCCGTCGCCCTCACGCGCAGCCAGGGCGCGAATGCGGAAATGCCGACAGCGTTGCTCGCCGACATGATAGATGCGCGCCTCGAACTCCAAGGATTCACCCGCTTTTACCCATACCCATTCCGCCTCGGCCGCTTGCCGGTCATCGGGGTGAAGCGCACGCAACCACCCGTGGCCCTCGCTTTCCGCCGCGCTCAGGCCGGTATAGGCGGTCCATTGCGGGCTCGCCCATGTCCATTCGCCACCATTGACGGCGCGCCAGACGAGCTGCGGCATCCCCTCAACCAGAGTTCGGAATCGCAGCTCGCTTTGGCGGAGCGCCGCATTCTTCTGTTCAAGCTGCTGCGTTCGCTCTTCGACACGTCGGTCGAGCGTCTTATTGACTTCATGCAGGCTGGTGTTGGCGACCTCCAGCTCTTCCGTGAGAACCTGCATCTCCTCAAACGCGACGCGCAGTTCCTCGTTGGTTTCTACGGTCCTCTCCTGCGCCCGCTCGGTGTCGCTCCTGAGGTCGGAAGACACGACACTCGCCCGAGCGTAAGCCCTGTTCGCCGCCTGAAGTTCGCGCGCCTGCTCTGTGACGCGCCTGAGCAGGCGATCACGATCCTCCGCCAGCTTCGCAGACTCGTCGAATGACGCCTCCAGCGCGGTTCGCAGTTGCTCCACCTCGTCGAGCAACCTGGCGATTTCGCGGCGTTCGTCGTTGGCTTGATCGGCATCCATGCGAACCATCCTGCCTTTCAGGTCACATCACGGCAACGCGTAATTGCGCGCGACGATGCACTTCTTGGCGTGCTAAGTCGTTTAGGAAGCAGGATCTGATTGCATGACGACCAAGGACATTATCGTGGTCGGCTCATCGGCGGGCGGGGTTGATGCCCTTTCACGCCTATGCGCCTCGCTGCCCGCCGATCTTCCGGCGGCGGTGTGCGTCGCCCAACACCTCTCGCCCTCGGCGAAGAGCATGCTTCCCCTGCTCCTCGACCGTGCCGGCCCGCTGAAGGCGCTGACGCCGGTGGACGGCCAAGCGATCGAGCACGGATATATCTACGTCGCCCCTCCCGATCATCACCTGCTGGTTCGACCCGGCAAGCTCCTGGTGCGGCGCGGTCCTTTCGAGAACCGGACACGGCCCGCGGTCAACGCCCTCTTCCGTTCGGCGGCGATATCCTATGGAAGCCGGGTCATTGGGGTCGTGCTGACCGGGCTTCTCGACGACGGCACCGACGGGCTGATCGCGATCAAGGCGGCTGGCGGCACCTCGGTTGTCCAGGACCCCGACGAGGCCGAATGGCCCTCGATGCCGCGAAACGCACTCAAGCGGGACCATGTGGACAGCGTAATGCGCCTGTCCGAGATGGGAACTCTGCTGACAGCACTCACGCGCGAGATAGCTGGCCCCAGCATCCCCTTGCCCCAAGAATATACGACCGAGGACCTCATCGCCGCTCAGGAATTCGCCGTTATGGAAACCGAGATCGTCACGCCCGGTCACGCCAGCCATTTCTCCTGTCCGGACTGTGGCGGCGTCCTTAATCAACTGGAAACCGGCAACGAGCTGCGTTTCCGCTGCCAGGTCGGCCACGCTTTCACGCCCCTTGGCCTCGCCAATGCGCAGAACGAAGAGTTGGAACGCGCGCTGGCAATCGCGGTCAGAACGCACCGCGACCGCATCAGGCTGTTTGCCAAAATGTGGGAGAACGCCGAACAACGCGGACTGCCGCATGCCGTCGTGCGCTGGCGCGAGGCGTCCGCTGAATCGGAGCAGATGATCGAGGTGCTCGAACAAGCGACCGCCGCCCTCCGCAAACCGCCCATGGGAGACCGGGACGGATAACTACTCCGCCGCGAGTTGCTCACGTTGGCTGGTATCGTGAACGATCGCGACCAGGATGTTGGGCACCTCGTCGCCGAAATATTGCGCGCATATCTCGGCTGGGTACTCGCGCCCCTCGGCGGAGCGGATGGTCGTTTCAAACACCACCTCGGGCTTTTCGCCCTTCAGCAAGGGCTGGAATAGCCTTTTGAGGCTAGCTGTCGTGGTCTTGGGCATCACGTCCGCCAGCGTCATCTGCGTCAGTTGGTGCGAGTTGCATTCGAGCTTTACCTCGGCGCCGTGGTTCGCGAGCATGAAGCGAAGGCTTTGGGGATCGAGGAAATAAATCTCGTTCAGCGCCTGGCCCATGATCCGGCCGAGATAGCGGGTATATTCCTCGTGCCGCCGCTCCTCGCTGATATCTTCGAAAACGAGCACCACACCTGTGGCCCCCCTCTCCTCAGAAGAAAGAGGGGCGATACGGACACTGCACAGTATGGGCCGGCCACGCCGATCGACCCCTTCGAGCACCTGTTCTGCAATCTGCTTACGGCCGTTCTGGACGGCCATCACGTTTTCGCGCAGCAAGTGGGTGGGAAAGCCGATATCGAGCGCATCGAAGCTGGAACCCGTAACTTCCTCGGCGCGTAGCCCCCAGGCATTCTCGCTCCAGCGATTCCAGCTGTGGATGGTATGCTTGTCATCGATCACGATGACACCGACGTTCATGCTGCGCAGCACGGATTCCAGATAATCGCGAAAACCGACCGCCTGCTGCGCTTGGATACGCAGCTCCTCATTGGCGGATTCCATCTCCTCGTTCGAGGAGCGGGCCTCCTCATTGATCGTCTCCAGCTCCTCGTTGGTCGATTGAAGCTCTTCGTTCGTGGTCTCCAGTTCCTCATTGGTGGACTGTAGCTCTTCGTTGGTGGTTTCGAGTTCCTCGTTGG
>CAKTFL010000337.1 GCA_934555855.1 uncultured Sphingomonas sp.
GTTCGACCTGGTGGCGCCGGTGATGACCAGTTGGTTCTGGTCGTTCCGGATCACAGTGGGCGCCACGCCGATCGCGGTAATCGCCTTGGCGTCAAGCTCCAGCGACGGCAGGTTGACGGTGATGTCGGAGAGGGACACCGTTGCCAGGCTGCCGCCCTCGCCGCCCTTCACGGTGTTGCCGATCAGCTCCACGTTGCGCAGCGTCAGGCTCGCGCCCTGGTCCACGAAGAACACGCCGCCCAGGCCCGCACCGCCGCCGCTGCCCGCACCGCCTTCGGTATAGTAATTGGTGAAGATCGTCGTCTCGTCGGAACTGCCGACGCTCCTCGACGCGCCTGCATGGACGATCTCGCCCTTCGCGGCATTGCCGTCCACCACTGCGGGCGCGCTATCCTGTGCATGAGCCATGCTCAGTGAAACCAGCGAAGTTGCCAGCGTGGATGCCCCGATGAGCAGGCGCGAGTAAAACTTCATTTAATGACCCCCGAGAATAGATCCCGACTGTGGAAGCCTCATCGCTATCTGGAATAGTGAGCACCGCAGCCGACCAAACCACGCTAGCGGCCGCTGCTTTCCAGTTGGTAAACGGCACGTTAGTGCTAAGCCGCAGGCGAAGGGGGTCACGGTCCGACCAAAGCCAGCACATGGTGCCGAAGGTGCGATCGACTATAGCGCCCGATGCAGCACTTTCAGAACGGATCACCGTCGAATGATCCCCGTCCCATCTCGAACTCAGCCGTCAAACTGGCAGCGCTGATGATGTACGAGGCAGGGTTGTGATCCTATCCTGTAGCGATGCGGCCGATGACGCGGGGCCTGATGTCCATGCCCTTCAACCCCTTGGTAAAGGGATTGGCCGGTGTGGTTCAAAGAGCATTCTACAAGCTGACGACGAAGTGCCTTGCGCCAGTGTCCATCAGAACCGCTGGCGCAATGACAGGGTGACGATGCGGCCCAGCGGGCTGATCAGGTCGGTCTGGAAGCGGCTAGGCACCTGCCCGTTAGCATCGCGTACACGCTGACGGGAATCGAGCAGGTCGGCCACCTCCAGCCGCAGCTGCAATCCCCTTGCCCAGTCCTGCGCCGGAAGCAGATCGTCCGCCGGTAGATAGCCTGTGAAGCCCAGCTGCAGGATCGGCAGAAAGGTCAGGTCCGAAGCCGGATCGTCGCTGCGAATGCGGCGCGTCCCGCCGTAATATAGGCTGAAGGTTCCGCCATATCCGCCTGCATTGACCCCGCCATAGGCATAGCCTGACCAGCGCGGCACGAAGGTGCCGATGCTGTCCCCGTCCAGCAGGTCGAGGAACGCGCTGCCAGCGCTCGGTTGCAGCCGGTCTTCCAATGCCAGGATCGGCACGGCGCCCAGATAGAACGACGGCCGCTTGTCCGGCGTGGACGCAGTACCCTCGGCAGCCGGTATCGGGGGCCTGCCGATGCGGCCGCTGGCAGTCAGCGACAATTGCAGCTTGCGTTGCCGCTGCCAGGCGAAGTTCCCCGGGCGGAAGGCGACCGACCGTAACCGCCCGGCCGCATCGCGCACGAACAGGTCGGGCAGCAGCGCCTCCACCCGAGGCGTGGTCGCGAACACCGTCCCGGTCTGGTCGCGGATCGTCGTGACTTCATAGGATGTGGCGAGGCGCAGCGGGCGCGCAGCCCAGGGCTGCCAGGTGAGCGACAAGGTGCGAGTCCGCCGCCGCTCGGCCCGCAGATCAGGATTGCCCCCTAGCAACAGGGTGATGGCTTCCGTCCGCCCGGATGCGAAATCGAAGATCGGCACATTGTCGATGACGCGCGGCGGGGTGGACAGTTGCTGGAGGTCGGGCGCCGCCGCGCTGCGCCGCAGATTGGCCAGCACCTGCACTCCGGTGAGCGGAGTCCAGGCAAGGCCAAGCGTGCTGTCGGTCAGCGTGCCGAACCGCGCCACGTGCCGAACGTTGGCAGACGCGTTCAGCGACAGGTCGCCGATCGCCGGCAGCACGTCCGCCGCGCGGGAGGTCAGCGGCAGGTCGAACGCCAACCCCGCGCCGAGCTGACCACGCGCCAGCCGCAGGTCGAACGCATCGCAACGCGCGCCCGATCCGGCCTTTGCCGAAGTCGCGGTCGCGGTCGCGCTCGCCGAGTGGATACCGGGCAAGTCCGACCTGCTTATCGCCGGCCTTCGGCGCGATCTCGCCACCTATTCCGGCGCGCGCATCAGCGTGATGACCTTCTCGCAAGGTCCCGCGATCGAGGCACCGGTCGAGATCCGGCTGTTCGGCAGCGAACCCGGCCGACTCGCCCAGCTCGCCAGGGAAGCGGAGACGACGATGACCGCAACGCCCGGCATCCGCGACGTCGACAATCCGCTGCGGATTGAACGAAGCGCGCTTGCCGTCGACGTCGATGAGGCCAAGGGCATGCTCCTGGGTGTCGAGCCGGGCAGCGCCCGCCAGGCCGTGCGGCTGGCGCTTGGGGGTACCAGCCCCGCCCGCCTGCGCGATGCGGATGGGGACGATTATCCGATACCGGTGCAGCTGCCGATGGCGGAACGGCACGGCATGGAAGCGCTCGACGCGATTTACGTCCCCGCGCGTGACGGAGCGGCCATGCCGTTGCGGGCGCTTGCGCGTCCCCGGATCGAGACGGGCCCGGCGCGGATCGACCGGTACGATGGCGAACGGGTGGTCTCGCTGACCGCCTATGTGCAGCCGGGCCACCTGACGGGCGAAGTCACGGCAGCGGCGCTGCGGCGGGTGGAAGACAGGCTGACCCTGCCCCCGGGATATCGCGTCGCCCTTGGCGGCGAGGCGGCCGAGCAGCGAAACAGCAGTTTCGGCATGCTGGCCGCGGCCTTGATCGCGGCGCTTGGCATCGCCGCTGTCCTGGTGCTTGAATTCGGACGCTTCCGGCTTGTAGCCGTGGTGGTGGCGATCGTTCCGCTGGGCGTGCTCGGCGCCACGACGGCGCTGTGGATGACCGGCAATTCCCGCAGCTTCACCGCATTGATCGGGCTGATCGCACTGGTCGGGATCGAGATCAAAAACTCGATCCTGCTGGTCGATCTGGCGGAGCAGCTGCGCAGACAGGGGCATGAGGTTCGCGAGGCTGTCGAACGCGCGGGGCAGGTGCGGTTCTTGCCTGTGCTGCTGACCTCCGTCACTGCGATCGCCGGCCTCCTTCCACTCGCGCTGGGTGGGACCGGATTGTACGCGCCGCTGGCGATCGCCATCATCGGCGGGATGGCCGTCTCCACCCTTCTTTCCCGCGTTGCGCCCCCGGTCGCCTACCTGTTGCTGGCTACGCGAGACGCCATGTCAGGAGGCCGGCCGTGAAGGCGCCCCCCCTC
>CAKTFL010000338.1 GCA_934555855.1 uncultured Sphingomonas sp.
CTGCGCCCCCGCCGCGGCGGCGATCGCGCCGGCCATGGTGTCGGCGTTGATGTTGTAGGTGTGGCCGTCGTCGCCGTTTGCGATCGGCGCGATCACCGGGATCACCCCGTCGGCGCACAGCGTGTCGACGATGCGCCGGTCCACCGCCACCGGCTCGCCGACAAAGCCCAGATCGACATGCCGCTCGATGCCCTGGAGCCGGTCCGGCTCCCCGCGCCCGATCTTGGCGGCGCGGACCAGCCCGGCATCCTTGCCCGAAATGCCCACCGCGCGCCCGCCGGCCCGTCCGATCCAGCCGACGATTTCCTTGTTGATCGACCCGGCCAGGACCATTTCGGCAATCTGCGCGGTTTCTGCGTCGGTGACGCGCAGTCCGTCCACGAAGCGCGATTCGACGCCCAGCCGTTTCAGCATCTGGCCGATCTGCGGCCCGCCGCCATGGACCACGACCGGGTTGATCCCGACCGCTTTCAGCAAGACCACGTCTTCCGCGAAATCGCGCTGAAGCTCCGGCGAGCCCATCGCGTGGCCGCCATATTTCACCACGAACGTCTGGCCGGCATAGCGCTGGAGGTAAGGCAGCGCCTCGGTCAGCGTCTCGGCCTTGGTCAGCAGCGAAGGGCTGGGCGAATAGTCGTTCATGGCCCGCGCCGTTACGCGCGCTCGCCCGACCCGTCCAGTCGGCGCCCCAGCGCCACGAACAGGTACAGCGCCGGCGGCACCAGCAGCGCGGACAGGATCACCTTGACGATCATCTGGCCGAGCAGCAGCTCGCCGATCGGAAACACGCCGGCAAAGGCGATGGTGACGAACAGCAGCGAATCGACGATCTGACTGAGGATGCTCGCCGCGCTCGCGCGCAGCCACAAGAGGCTTGATCCCTCGCGCCCCTTCAGCGCGGAAAATATGGTGACGTTCAGCGTCTGCGAGATGCCGTAGGCGACGATCCCGCCCAGCCAGATGCGCCAGGTGCCGCCCAGCACCAGCTGGATCGCGTCGCGATTGACGGGCAGCATGTCGGACGCGGCGGGCAGTGCCCGCACCAGCACCGACAGCAGGATGGAAACGACCAGCGGCACGAAGCCATAGCCGACCAGCCTGTTCGCGACCTCCCGCCCATGCAGTTCTGCGATGGCGCTGGAGGTGACCACCAGCAGCAGGAACGCGAAGATCCCCGCCTCGATCGCGAGCGGCCCAAGGCCGACCACCGGCCCCAGCGCGGACAGCGGCCCCAGCGCCACCTGCTTGTTGCCGAGCACGCCCGCGATGCAGACCATGCCGCCGTAGAAGATGGAAAAGGCGAAAAGCGAACGCGGGATCGCGGACGGGGTGGCCGGCCGGGTCATCACCACCGTCCCGCCCCGTTCAGGCCGGTCGACGGAACCGGAAATCGGAACCGGACACTACGTCCCCCCTCATTCTTCCGTTTCCAGCCCGCTTCGGGGCGACGACCGAGGCTCGCCGCACCGCGGGTCGTCGCGGACAGTGGGCGGGGGCGCAGCGGAGCGGCAGGAAGCGGGTGGACGCAGGTCGGGCGGGCGGCGGTCATCCCCGTTTCCGTAACGCCGCCGCCCGCTGTAGGACAGCGAATAACGACCTGCGCGGCATGCGGCGGGTCCATTGCCCTGCGTCCCGGCCGCCCGGAACGCAGGCAGCGGCACAAGCGGCGCGGCATATCCCTCGCCGGGCGAGTGACGATCTGCAATCCTCCTGGCCGCCAGGTCCCGGACGGCAGGGTCCGTGACGCTGGCGGGGAAGAAGGGGCGTAAATATGTGGTCGTCGTTCAGGGCGCTGGCCCGACGCATTGGACGGTCGGTCGAGCAGATCGACGCGGTGGAACGCGGCTGTGTTACCCAGGTTCAGCACCCGCTCGCCGAGGACACGCACTTCATGGTGCGGTCCGACCCCGATTGGTCGCAGCGCCTGATGGATGCTTGGAAGGGGAAGTTGGTCAATAGCCGGCGCGAAGAGGCCGGCGCGATTGTCCTGGACGGAGGTTTGCTGGCAGCCAGCAACTCCGATTGGCCTTGTGACGGACCAGCAATACCTGTCGTCCCTGGTGCGTACCATGTAGTTCTGACCGTCGCTTACGAAGGGGCCGAGCAGACCTTCGATTATGCAGAGCACGTCTCCCACGCTTTCCTGACTTTGGCCGGCGATCATGACGTGGCCATCATCGAGCCTTGTCTCGACGAAAACGGCACTGAGCTTGAGGTTAACGCCTATGGGATCGCTTTCGCCGTCGCGGGGGTCCTGCCCCGGATCAACGGCGATCACGCGGGTCTGTGGTCACTCCGGTTGATCGAGAGCGCACGCGCTGCGCGTGACAGCGGCGAAGGGGCGGAACGCTACTCGTTCATGATCCCCAACGATGATGGATCGGTCGCTGCGATCTGCTGGCATGGCGGTTATGGCAGGGCGGATTACCCTCTATTCCGCCTTGTCGACAGCGACGGGCGCACCGTGGGGGTCGCGGCAGACTTCCACGTGGACAACCGCCCCTGGGATTAGCAGGTACGACGATGGTCCCCGCTGACGTCTCGGGTCTACTTCAGGTCCGAAACGACATTTATCGGGACGGCGGGAGCGGGGTGGGGTTGGATCTTTCGGATGCGTCCGGCCGCGCCGCTTTCCCGAAACGCCGTGTTGAACATGGGGAAGCGGGACTGCTGCGGATCGCGGGAACGGCCCGTTTCGGGACGCCGCCCCGACCTGCCGGAGTGATGCTTGCGGGCACCGACCGGCGTTGCGTCCTGACTGTCGCCCCGGCGCAGGCCAGGTCTGCCCCTCCGTCGGCGCCGTCATTCCTGCTCGTGCCGGTATGACGGCGGGCAGGGCGCGGGTGGCGGAGCGGCGTTCGTCGGTTGCCGGGGGGCGTGCGCTATCGTCTTGTCGCGGGAGGAAAGAAAGGGCAGGGCTTCGGCAGGCTCAGCCCCAAGGGTGGAACAACGTTGAATCGTATCCTGATCGGCCTGGCCGGCATCGTCGTCATTCTCGCCATTGCCTTTGCCCTGTCCACCGACCGCCGCGCGATCCGGCTGCGCGTGGTCGGCTCCGCCTTTGCGCTCCAGGCGGCGATCGCGGTGATCGTCCTCTACTGGTCGCCTGGCCGCGCCGCGCTGGCCGGGGCGAGCGCGGGGGTGGCAGCGCTGCTCGGCTATGCGAAGGCGGGCGTGGATTTCCTGTTCGGGCCGCTCGCCAGCCCGGCGATCGGCGGCAACAGCTTCGCCATCGCGGCGCTGCCGGTCATCATCTTCTTCGCCAGCCTGGTATCGATCCTTTATTATCTCGGCGTGATGCAGCTGGTGG
>CAKTFL010000339.1 GCA_934555855.1 uncultured Sphingomonas sp.
GGCAGTACCGCATCCCAGATGGCGCCGCCGACGTTCTCGAAATAGACATCGATCCCGTTCGGGCAGGCGCGCGCCATCGGCAAAGGCGATGCTGGTCAACCCCAAGGTGGCGATCTTCCCACCCAGTTCGGGCCGGGCGGCCGCGACCTTTTCCATGCCGGCCCGCGCGCCCGACAGCGCCTTGCCAAGCCAGGATGGAACATGTTCGAGCATCGCCTCTTCTCTCCTTCAGGACGGACCACGGTGCCAACGCATGAGTCCGTGCGTTGGCCGCGAATGAACCCATTTGATCCCGATCGCTTCCTCGTGGCGCAGGAAGGCAGCTATGACGATGCGCTTGCCGAGCTCAGGCGCGGGCGAAAGCAGAGCCACTGGATGTGGTTCGTCTTTCCCCAGATCGCCGGGCTGGGCCGCAGCGCCATGGCCGCACGCTATGCCATCGACTCGCTGGAGGACGCACGCGCCTATCTCACGCATCCGGTGCTCGGCCCCCGACTGGTGGAAGCGACCAGGGCGGCAACGGCCGCCGCCGGCACGGCAGAGCAGATCCTGGGCGGGATCGACGCAATCAAGCTGCGGTCGTCGATGACGCTGTTCGCCGAAGCCGCGACGGACGCGGCGAAGCAACCGTTCGAGGCCGCGCTAACCCGCTTCTTCGCCGGTAAGCGCGACCCGGAAACGATGCGCCGGCTGTGACGCTGGATCCCAGCGACCCCAGCCGACGCAGGGGACCGGATGTCAGGCGGTCGCCAACTCCGCCTGCTGGTTCACGCCGCCCTCGGCCAGCCTGGTCAGCTTGGCGTCCGTTGCCTTTTCCTCATCCAGCGTCTGCTGGAGGATTGCGGCTACCTCGTTCTTGCCGAGCTGCTTCGCCCAGGTGATCAGCGTGCCGTAGCGGCTGATCTCGTAATGCTCGACCGCCTGCGCGGCGGCGGTCAGCGCCGCGTCCAGCACCCGCTTGTCCGACACCTCGCTGGCGACCTCATTGGCTTCCTTGATGATGCCGTCGATCGCGGGGCAGGTCACGCCCTTGGGGTCCATGCCCTCGAGCTGGAAGACCTGCTTCAGTCGCTCGATCTGCCCTTCGGTCTCGCGCAGGTGCGTCTCGAAACCCTGCTTCAGCTGAAGGTCAGTCGCCTTGTCGATCATCTTGGGCAGCGCCTTGGTGATCTGCTGCTCCGCGTAATAGATGTCCTCGAGCTGATGGATGTACAGGTCCTGAAAGGTTGCGATGTCAGCGGAAAACAGGCCCATTGCGGCCTCCTGTGCAGGGGTGAACGGATGCGCCCGGTCGGGGGGAGCCGTCGAAGCGCAGCTGCCAAACGAGCAGGCACCGGGCCGGTTTCCCGCGATGACCCGAACATTTCGACCGCCGCCGGCACAGGCGACGGCGTTGCTCGCCCACGAGCCCGCGGCTAAGTAGTTCGCAGCCGGGAGGAAATGATGGGGAAATATCGGGGCGGAACGCTTGTCGCGTCGCTTCTTGCGGGCGCTGCGACCCTGTCCGGCTGTGGCGGCGGTGGCGGATCGGGATCTTCGACCCCGACCACGGGCACCTCGACACCGATTTCCACCCCCGCAACGCCGCCCCCCGTCGCCACGGCCAGCTGCACCCCGCGCGACCGGCAGGACTGGGTGCTGGCGCAGATGAAGGAATGGTATCTCTTTCCCGAGACGCTGCCGACCAGCCTCGCCCCGGGCGGCTATGCCGATGCCGATAGCTATCTGGACGCGCTGACGGCCAATGCGCGGGCGCAGGGCAAGGATCGGTATTTCACCTATCTGACCTCCATCAAGTCGGAGGACGCCTATTACGAAACCGGGTCGAGCGCCGGTTTCGGCTTTCGGATCGGACTGGATACCGGCGGCCGGCTGTTCGTGACCGAGGCGTTCGAGGGCGGTCCCGCGCTGGCGGCCGGGCTTGATCGTGGCACGGAGATCCTGGCGATCGGCGCCAGCGAGACGTCGCTGCGCGACACGGCCGGCATTTATGCCGCGGGCGGAGCGGCCGCGCTTGCGGCGGCTCTCGGCGAGGAAGCGCCCAACACCAGCACCGCGCTGCGTTTCCGTACCCTTGACGGCACCACCCGCACCGCGACACTGACCAAGCGCAACTTCGACCTGACGCCCGTATCCGGCCGCTATGGCGCGCAGATCATCGACGATGGCGGGCACCGCGTCGGTTATGTCAACCTGCGTAGCTTCATCTCCACCGCCGATCCGGCGCTTCGCAACGCCTTTGCCGGTTTCCGGTCGGCCGGGGTGACAGAGGTCATCGTCGACCTGCGCTACAATGGCGGCGGGCTGCTTTCCACCGCCGAGCTGCTGAGCAGCCTCCTCGGCGGCAATCGCTCCACCAGCGACGTCCAGAGCGTCGTCAGCTACCGGCCGGAAAAGGCGTCCAACAACCGGACCAGCTATTTCCAGCCCCAGCCGCAATCGGTGCCGACCACCCGCATCGCCTTTATCGGCACTGGCGGCACCGCGTCGGCGAGCGAGTACGTCATCAACGCCTTCACCCCATATCTGCACGCATCGTCGGCGCTGATCGGCACCAACACCTATGGCAAGCCGGTGGGACAGATCGCGATCGACCGGCCGGGCTGCGACGACCGGCTGCGCGTGATCGCCTTCGCCCTCCAGAACGCGGCACGTCAGGGCGCGTACTTTTCGGGCCTTGCCGGTTCGGTGGAAGCGAGTTGCCAGGCCAGCGACGATATCGGCCATCCTCTGGGCGACCCGCGCGAGGCGTCCACCCGCGCCGCGCTCGACTTTATCGAGGGGAAGCCCTGCACGCGGATCGCGGCCGGCACCTCGGGCGCGCTCAGCCTGAGCGAGGGAGCATCCGGCCGCCGCACGCTGCTGATACCCGCCCGACCCAGCACCGCCCAGCGCGAAACACCCGGCCTTTTCTAAGAGCGTCCGTTATGCCGGCGCGTCGCCGCGTTACTGGCGCGCGCCGGTCACAAGCGCAGTGCCGTCATCGGCCAGCGACACGCTCCACTGGGCGCCGCCGGTACAGGTCACGCGCCAGGTCGGCTGGCCGGGGCGAGCCGGGGGCATGACTTCGACCTTCTCGATGCCCTGACACGCTTCGCCGCCACCCTTCTGGATCGCGCGGAACAGCACGCCTTCCAGCTGGCCGGCGGGCAGCGCCTGGACCTTCGCGATATAGCCGGACTCGCCAGGCGCGGGGCTCGCGCTGTTGGTCGGCGGGGACGCCTGTTCGCCACAGGCGGCGAGCAGCACGAGCGAGGGGAGGATCAGGCGCGCGGTCATCACCGTCGCGTAACGAC
>CAKTFL010000340.1 GCA_934555855.1 uncultured Sphingomonas sp.
CTCCTTCTGAGATTACTAATGAGCAGGGTAGCGCTATCAATCGGCGCCTTTCAACAAGCCAATAGCAAATGTCCGTCAGCAGGAACGGGCATTCAGGAGAGGATGAAGATGGCGACTCAGGTGTTCATGGGCCGGCAGGGTCGCCGGACCTACGGCATCAAGGTTGGGGTGTCGGTGCTCGCCCTGCTTGCCTGCGACAACGCATGGGCGCAGGCGGAAACCCAGGCAGCCTCTCCCGATACGACACAGGCGGCCGCACCCGGCCAGGAAACGGGTGAACCTTCCGCCAACGCCGCAGGCGCTGGCGCCGCTGCCGGCGATGTCGTCGTCACCGGCCGCCGCGCCGCCCTGGAAGCGGCCGACCAGCGCAAGCGCCGCAGCGAGACGATCATCGACTCGGTCGTCGCCGACGATGCCGGCAAGCTGCCGGACAATTCCATCACCGAGGTGCTGCAGCGCGTTTCGGGCGTCACCGTCGTGCGCTTCGCCTCGCTGGGTGATCCTGATCACTATTCGGTCGAAGGGTCCGGCATCCAGGTGCGCGGTCTGACCGGCGTCGCCTCGCGCCTCAACGGCCGCGAGATCTTCAGCTCCAACAACGGCCGCGCTCTCCAGTTCGCCGACGTCACGCCCGAGCTGATGGCGGCCGTGGACGTGTACAAGGCGTCGACCGCCGACCTGATCGAGGGCGGCACCGGCGGCCAGATCGATCTGCGTACCAAGGTGCCGTTCGACTTCTCCCGCGGGCTTCACGTCGCGGCGACCAGCGACATCAGCGTCGGCGATCTCGCGCAGAAGGGCGACGGGTCGGGCTCGCTGCTGGTCAGCCACAAGTGGGACACGCCGATCGGGCAGATCGGCGTCCTGGGCGACGTGGCCTATAGCCGGCTCAGCTCCAACTCGCACTTCTTCCGTGTCGAGCCCTATTTCCGCACCCGCCTGTCCGACGGCAAGGACTATTATGTCCCCGGCGGCTACACCTATGGCGAGGAGCAGTTCCAGCGCACCCGTACCGGTCTCTACGGCGCGGTGCAGTGGGCGCCGACCGACGCGCTGACCTTCACCGGTACCTTCTTCCAGTCGCGCTACAAGAACCGATCGGGTGACTGGGGCGCCCAGGTCGCGTCGCAGGCGCTGGCGGTCGACCCGGCGAGCAGCCGGTTCGACGCGAACAACATGCTGATCTCGTCGCCGGCCTTCTTCACGCGCGCCACGGGCGATTTCACGACCAGCCCGGCGGTGAACAGCGGCGGCAACAAGGGTGCGTACCGCAGCACCACGACGACCAAGGATTACTCGCTCAGCTTCGACTATTCGCCAAGCGACAGCCCCTTCTCGTTCAAGGGATCGCTCCAGCGGGTCGATTCGACGCAGGTCTATGACCGGCTGGACGTGTTCCGCGACGTGAGCTTCACGCAGGGCTTCGGCATGGACCTGAGCGGCGACCTGCCCCGCGTCACCGTGCCGGCCTCGTCCCAGGCAGCCCTGGCGAATCCGGCCAGCTATCTCTGGACGGCGACGATGCCGCACAACGAGAATAATCGCGGGCGGTTGCAGGCCGGGCAGCTCGACGCCGAGTACAAGTTCGAGGACAGCTTCCTCCGGTCGGTCAAGGTCGGCGGTCGCTATGCCAAGCGTACCGAGCGCGACCTGGAAAACGGCTATAACTGGGCGGCGCTGGGCCGTGGCTGGAACGGCGATCCGCAGCTGACCTATGCCAATGCCGCGCCGGGCGATGTGGAAAGCCATACCTTCAAGGACTTCTTCCACGGCGACGCGGTCCTTCCCGCGAACCTGATGTTCCCGACGGACGATCTGGTCCGCAGCGCGCTGGGCGCGAACCGGACGATCATCACCCGCTCGCCGGGAGCTTTCTGCGGTGCGCCACCGACGGATGCGGCGCCGAACCCGCTTTACGGCAACTGCTCCGCAGCCGGGCCGCTCGCGCAGAGTGGCTATGGTGGTCGCGTTCCGCAGCCCCCGTTCGTCCAGACGCTGAACCGGACCGAGACGTCGGCGGGCTATGCGCTGGTGCGGTTCGGCGCCTCGGAGGGTCGTGGCCTGTCGGGTAATGTCGGCGTGCGCGTCGTGCATATCGACAATGAGGGCAGCGGCTCCATCCAGCAGAACACCTCTACCTTCATCTTCAACGGGCAGATCGTGTCGTTCGGCGGCGCCCCGATTCCGCGCGGCGGGTCGGCGAAGTTCACCCGCGTGCTGCCGTCGATCAACTTCGACTATGCGCCCATCGAGAACACGAAGATTCGCTTCGGCTATAACCGGACCATGGACCTGCCGACCTTCCGGGCGCTGCGCGCGTCGGGATCGGTGGGCGTGGCGACTACCAGCAACCCCGTGGCGGGACAGCCGGGCATCTTCACCAACTTCACCGCGGAAACCGGCAACCCGCTGCTGAAGCCGACCCTGTCCGACAATTTCGACCTGTCGTTCGAATGGTATCCCCGGGCGGGCGTGACGTTCCACCTCGCGCCTTTCTACAAGCGGCTGACGGACCTGCCGGTCTATTCGTTGACGCAGCGTCAGGTCACGGTCGCCCTGTCGGACGGCACCACCCAGGCGGTATCCGCGTCATCGACGGATTACATCAACGCGTCGCAGGCGGCGAAGGTGAAGGGCGTCGAGGTGGGCGGCCGCTTCTTCCTGGACATGCTGCCGGGCGTGCTCAGCGGCATCGGGTTTGAGGGCAACTACACCTTCATCGACAGCAGCAATCCGGGCGACCTGTATCGCGACATCAACGGCGTCATCCGCAACGATGCGCCGCTGGTCGGGCTGTCCAAGCATAACTTCAACGCAACCCTGCTGTATGAGCGCAAGGTGATCTCGGCGCGCGTCGCCTATTCCTGGCGGTCGAAGTACCTGCAGACGACCAACGCCAACGGCACCAACCCGACCTACGGCTTCTTCGCCGCGCCGGGGCCGAACGCGACCCAGTCGATCCAGATCGCCCTGCCGGTCTATGGCGGCGACTATGGCCAGCTGGAGGCCGGTGTCCGTTTCCGGGTCACCGACAATTTCTCGTTCGGTATCCAGGGGACGAACCTGACCAACTCGACCCAGCGCACGCTGATGGGCGGGTATCCGGGCGGCCTGAAGGGGCGCAGCTGGTTCCAGAGCGACCGTCGCCTGTCGGTCGGCATCAACCTGGCGTTCTGATCTGACGGGACAGGCGGTCGTGGCCGGTGATGGCCGCGACCGCCTGCGGGAACCGGAAGCATGAAAAAGCGCGTCCTTATCGTCGGCGGCGGCACCGCAGGGTGG
>CAKTFL010000341.1 GCA_934555855.1 uncultured Sphingomonas sp.
GGCAGACGGTTACCGCCATCGGCCTGACGCTGACGCCCTTGCTCGCCCGGCTGGGCAGCCTCGCCGCGCGCGGGATCGAGCGTAGCGCGACCGAGACCACGACCGACATGCCCGACGACGGCCCGGGAGCAGTGGTGATCGGTTTCGGCCGGGTCGGGCGGATTGTCGCCGACATGCTCGCCACCCACAAGCTGCCTTATGTTGCGGTGGAGGCGGATATCGACGCCGTCGCCGCGGCCCGGCGTGAAGGATATCCCGTGCTGTTCGGCGACATTGCCCGCGCAGAGCTGGCCGAGCGACTGCGGATCACCGAAGCACGCGCGCTGATCCTGACCATGGACGATCCGGTGCTGACCCAGCGCATCGCCCGGCGGATGCGCGCGCTCGCGCCCGACCTGCCGATCATCGCCCGAGCACGCGATTCCCGACACGCGGCGGAGCTTTACCGGGCCGGCGTCACCGATGCCGTGCCGGAAACGCTGGAAAGCTCGCTCCAGCTGTCCGAGGCCGTGCTGGTCGACATGGGGATCGCGGTCGGCCCGGTGATCGCCTCCATTCACGAAAAGCGCGACCAGCTTCGCCAGGCGATCCGGCGCGAGGCACAGATCGATCGGGAGCCGCGCATCCGGCGTATCAGGCTGCGGACCTGATGCGCCGGCCTGGCGCGCCAATGCCCTTGCGTCAGGCCGGGACGGTCGCGCCAGCCAGCGCGTCCCGGATCGCTGCAAGCGCCTGGTCGGCCTTGTCGCCATCGGGACCGCCGCCCTGCGCCATATCCGGCCTGCCGCCGCCGCCCTGCCCGCCCAGCGCCGCGACCGCGCGACGGGTCAGCTCGACCGCACTGAAGCTGCTGGTCAGGTCGTCGGTCACGCCCACCGCGACCGTCGCCCGCCCGTCATTTACCGCAACCAGTGCCGCGACCCCGGAACCCAGCCGCTGCTTCGTGTCGTCCACCGCGCCGCGCAGCCCCTTGGCCTCGAAGCCGTCGAGCACCTGGCCGATGAACTGGACCGAGCCGACCTGTTCGGGACCGGCCGGGCCGCCCTGCCCGCCGCCGCCCATCGCCAGCGCCTTCTTGACCTCGGCCAGTTCGCGTTCCAGCCGGCGCCGATCCTCCAGCAGCGATGCGACCCGCGCGGGAACCTCGTCCGGCGTCGCCTTCAGCACCGCGGCCGCTTCCCGCAGCTTTTCATCACGACCGTTGAGATAGGCTCGTGCGGCCTCTCCGGTCAGCGCCTCGACACGACGCACGCCCGAAGACACGGCGCCCTCGCCGACAACCTTGAACAGGCCGATATCGCCGAGCGCGCCAACGTGGGTGCCGCCGCACAGCTCGATCGAGTAAGTCTTCCCGCCATCCTCGCTGCCCATCGACACGACCCGGACCTCGTCGCCGTACTTTTCGCCGAACAGCGCCATCGCGCCCATGGCGATCGCGTCATCGGGCGTCATCAGCCGGGTGACGACGCTGCCGTTGCGGCGGATCTGGGCATTCACCGCGGCTTCCGCATCGACCAGTTCCGCCGACGTCATGGCGACCGGGTGCGACACGTCGAAGCGCAGCCGGTCCGGCGCGACCAGCGATCCCTTCTGCGCCACATGGGTGCCAAGCCGTTGGCGAAGCGCCTCGTGGAGCAGATGGGTCGCCGAGTGATTGGCCCGGATCTGTCCCCGCCGCTTCACGTCGATCGAAAGCCTGACCGTGTCGCCGACCTTGATCGTGCCTGCGTTCACGCTCGCCTGATGCACGAATAGCCGGCCCAGCTGCTTCGACGTGTCGGTCACGGCCGCCAGTAAGCCCGCATCGCCGCCGATCGTGCCGGTGTCCCCGGCCTGACCGCCGCTTTCCGCATAGAAGGGCGTCTGGTTGACGATCACTGCAACCGTGTCGCCAGCCTGCGCCTGCTCGACCCGCGCACCATCCTTGACCAGCGCCAGCACCTCAGCCTCGCCGGTGTCGTTGGCGTAGCCGGTGAACTCGGTCGCGCCATGTTCCTCGACAAGGTCGAACCACAGCTCGTCCGACGCTTTGGCACCCGAGCCCTTCCAGGCGGCCCTCGCCGCGCGCTTCTGCTCGGCCATCGCTGCGTCGAAGCCTTCGCGATCGACCTGAAGACCCTGGGCGCGAAGCGCGTCCTCGGTCAGATCGTACGGGAAGCCGAAGGTATCGTAGAGCCGGAACGCCGTCTCGCCCGACAGGGTGCCCCCTGTCGCCAGCCCCACCGTCGCCTCGTCCAACAGCTTCAGACCGCGATCCAGCGTCTGGCGAAAGCGCGTCTCCTCCTGGTTCAGCGTCGCCTCGATCAGCGGCTGGGCGCGGACCAGCTCCGGGTAGGCCGCTCCCATCTCGGCGATCAGCGCCGGCACCAGCCGGTGCATCAGCGGCTCCTTCGCGCCGAGCAGATGCGCGTGACGCATGGCGCGGCGCATGATCCGGCGAAGCACGTATCCGCGCCCCTCATTGGCCGGCAGCACGCCGTCGGCGACCAGGAACCCCGAGGAGCGCAGATGATCGGCGATGACGCGATGCGACGCCTTCATCTCGCCCTGGGCATGAGTGCCGGTCAGCGACTCCGACGCGGCAATCAGCGCCTTGAACGTATCCGTGTCGTAATTGTCGTGGACGCCCTGCATCACCGCCGCGACGCGCTCCAGTCCCATGCCGGTGTCGATCGACGGCTTGGGCAGGTTGCCCACGATCTCGTTGGCCTCCTGCTCATATTGCATGAAAACGAGGTTCCAGATCTCGACAAAGCGGTCCCCGTCCTCGTCCGGGCTTCCCGGAGGGCCACCGGGGATATGCTCGCCATGGTCGTAGAAGATCTCGGAACACGGACCGCAAGGACCGCTGTCGCCCATCGCCCAGAAATTATCCTTGGTAGCGATGCGGATGATGCGGTGATCGGGCAGTCCTGCGATCTTCTGCCACAGCGCGAACGCTTCGTCGTCGGTGTGGTAGACGGTGACGGTCAGCTTGTTCGACGACAGCCCCCAGTCGCGGGTCAGCAGGGTCCAGGCATGGGTGATCGCCTGTTCCTTGAAATAATCCCCGAACGAGAAATTTCCGAGCATCTCGAAGAACGTGTGATGCCGGGCGGTATAGCCGACATTGTCCAGGTCGTTGTGCTTGCCGCCGGCCCGCACGCATTTCTGCGAGCTGGTGGCCGTCGAATAGGGCCGCGTTTCCAGCCCGGTGAACACGTTCTTGAACGGCACCATGCCCGCGTTGACGAACATCAGCGTGGGGTCGTTCTGCGGCACCAGCGGCGCGCTGGGCACCAC
>CAKTFL010000342.1 GCA_934555855.1 uncultured Sphingomonas sp.
CGCTCGGCTTCAACGCCGCGACCGACACCTACGAGAACCTGGTCCAGGCCGGCGTGATCGATCCGACCAAGGTCGTCCGCACCGCACTCCAGAACGCGGCTTCGGTCGCGGGCCTGCTCATCACCACGGAAGCCACCGTGGCCGAGCTGCCCGAGGACAAGGCGGCACCGGCGATGCCGGGCGGCGGCATGGGCGGCATGGGCGGCATGGACTTCTGATTTCGGACGGGGGCAGCACGCTGCCCCCGACACGAAATCAGATCGGCCAGCCGGTCGGCTCCGCCGATCCGGTCTGACGTCCAGCGCGGGCTTCGCCCGCGCCAGCCTGACGAGAAAGAAGGGCCGGCGGGATCACCCCGCCGGCCTTTCTTTGCGTCCGCTCCCTCGGCCCTCGCCAGGTCCCCGCGAACTCTTTCGTCATGCCGGACCTGTTCCGGCATCATCGTTTCGAGTGGGTCAATCGTCGATTGTCATGGCACGGTGAACCCTGGGAACAGGTCCGGCGTAACGCGGGGTCGTCCGTCGCTAGATCCTGATCCATCCACTCTGAACCTGTCTCTCCCCTGTCCCTCGCGAACTCGTGCGCTCCCAAAGGTGGCAGTCCGGTCTGGCTTCCCGCTTTCGCGGGAGCACAACTTGGGGTGAGTAGCCGATCCGTTGTTTGAACCTGCCTGCACAGTGTCTAACCCCGCGTTCACCATCGCTTAGGCGGCGGGGACTATCACGCTCCCATGTCCGGATCGCGCGTCCATCACCTGCTGATCGCGTTGATCCTGCTCGCCGGCGCGGGGCTGCGGGTGCTGGCTTTCTCACCCTACACAATTCACCACCCCGACGAGGCGATACAGTATATCGAGCAGGCATATCGGCTGAGCCTCGGCGCCGGGCTGGTGCCGTGGGAATCCCGGCTGGGAATGCGAAGCTGGGTGGTGCCGCTGCTGCTTGCCGGCCCGATGCGGTTGGGCGAGGCGATGGCGCCGGGGTCGCTGCTCTACATCGTCCTGCCCCGCGCCGCCGCGGCATCCGTCGCGTCCACGTCCGTGGTCGCGGCCTATGTCATCGGCCGGCGCGTGTCGCCAGCGCACGGCCTGGTAGCGATGGCCGTCATGGCCCTGTGGTATGAAAGCGTCTATTTCTCCGTCCATGTCGTGACCGAAAGCCTGTCGGTCGCGGCCTTCCTGTGCGCGGCGGCCTTGCTCGGGTCCGGCGCAGCGCGGTCGCGGCTGGTGGCGGGCGGGGCGCTGCTGACCTTTGCGGCGATATTCCGCATCCAGTACGGCCCTGCCGTCGCCGCGTTCGCGATCGTGCTGTTCGGGACGCGGCGGCGCGACTGGGCGTGGCTGACGCTCGGAGGTCTCGCTGCTGGCGTGGCCGGCGCGATCGTCGACCTCGTGATGGGCGAGCCGCCGTTTCGCTGGGCGTACAACAACGTCTACCAGAACGTGATCGCCGACAAGGCGTCCTCCTTCGGACGCTATGGCGCGGCGGCCTATCCGCAGATGCTGTGGCTGCACTGGCAGGCTGCGCTGGTGCCGATCCTGTGGCTGGCCCTGAGGGCGGCACGCCGACACCCCGCGCTTGGTGCGGCGGCGGCGGTGAACCTCGCCGTCCACCTGCTGATCGGCCACAAGGAATGGCGGTTCATCCTGTTGTCAGGCCAGATCGCGATCCTGCTGGCCGCGATCGGCTCCGTCGACATGGCCGATCGACTGAAGGCGGGTTGGGGCAAGCGGGCGCGGTCCCGGCCCGTCCTGCTCACCGGCCTGATGGCGGCCTGGGGCGCGGTGTCGCTGTTGCTGGCCTTTTCCGGCGCGAGCGACCCGGGCTGGCGGCGCTTCGAAGGCGGCTTTCGCCTGGCGCGGGAAGCGCGGCAGCGGCACGCCTGCGGGGTCGCGCTTCTCGGCGGCAGCTATTGGGCGACGGGCGGCCAGAGCTATCTCAGGGACGTCCCGCTTTATTCGCTGCCCGCCCGCGACGAGGCGACTAGCCGAGGTCAGATCGCGAGCACGGGGCATGCTTATGACGCGATCATCGCGCCGCCTGATAGCCCGGTGGCGGCTGCCTATCGCCGCCTCGCCTGTCGCGGCGAGATGCCGGACCGGCTTTGCCTTGCGATGCGGCCGGGCGGCTGCCCGCGCGACGCAGGGTCGGACCGGCAGTTGATGCAGCGGGTGATGGAGCGGTCCGGGCGGTAAGGCGCTTCCTACCCGTTCTTCATCGCTTCGATCAGCTTCTTGACCTCCTGGCTGCGGCCGCGCGGCAGAACGAGGACATCGTTGCCACTCGCGACCACGATCAGGTCCTCGACTCCGACCAGCGCCACGCGCACGCCATCGCTTTGCACCAGGCAGTTGCGGGTATCGATCGCGAGCACCTCGCCGCGATGCGCGTTGCCGGCCTCATCGGTTTCGCTGATCGAGTGCAGCGCGTCCCAGCTGCCGACATCGTTCCAGCCCATCGCGACCGGCACCACCGCCACCCGCTCCGCGCGTTCCATCACCGCGTAATCGATCGAGTCGGACGGCGAGGCGCCGAACGCCTCCGCATCCGGGAATACGCGACCGCCCTCATGCCGCCCCTTGACCATCGCTTCCTGCGCGGCGGCCAGCATGGCCGGCGCGAACTCGGCGAGCGCGGCGAGGTAGGCGTCGGCGCGGAACAGGAAGATGCCGCCGTTCCACACATGGTCGCCCGCCGCCAGCATCGCTTGAGCGCGGTCGAGCGGCGGCTTCTCGACGAAGCGGGCGACACGATGAACACCCTCGGCGATTTCCTCGCCGACCTGGATCCAGCCATAGCCGGTTTCCGGCGCGTCGGGCGCGATGCCGAAGGTGACGAGCCATCCGGCCTCCACCTTGGGCAGGGCCGCGCGGATCGCAGCGTGGAACGCGTCCAGGTCGGCGATGACATGGTCCGACGGCATGACGAGCAGCGCCTCCGCCCCGCCGCCCGCGGCGATGGCCGCGAGGGCAATGGCGGGCGCGGTATTGCGGCCCGCCGGCTCCAGCACCAGCGCCTGGGGCGTCAGGTTGGCCTGCGCCAGCTGCTCCTCGACCATGTCGGCATGAAGGGCGTTCGCGACGACGATCGGCGCGGTGAAGGACTCGCCCGTCGTACGCTTCGCAGTCAGCTGAAGCATGGTGTCGTCAGCGGTCAGCGCCAGCAGCTGCTTGGGCTTTTCCGCCCGCGACATCGGCCACAGCCGCGTTCCGGATCCGCCGGACAGGATCACGGGAACGATGGATTGGGTCATGGAAGCTCCCTAGAGTGAACGGCCCGACGC
>CAKTFL010000343.1 GCA_934555855.1 uncultured Sphingomonas sp.
GACCCTGAGGCAGCTGATCGATCGGGCAGTAGCGGAAGGTCGTCGCCCGCCGCCCCCTCTCCATCGAAAAGGTCATCGCGTCCTGCACGGTCACCGTCTGGCGCTCGCTGAAGCGCCTGGCCGGCCCAGCGCCCGCGTCGAGGCAGGACTGGGTGACGGTATAGGTCGTGTCACGCCGCGACAGGATGCGCGCCCGGCACGCGCGGGTGTGGGCAGTGCTGATCCCGTGGCCATCATACAGCTTGATCGCGGCATTGGGCGGGTCTTGGCATGACGTACCGCTCTGGGCATAGATGCCGGGCTTCAGCCGATAGACCCCGCCCGGCTTGGGCGAACTATCGACAGTGGCAGCCGCTGGTCCCGCGACCATCACCGCCAGCGCGGCCGCGACCCCACCTTTCCTGATCTTCATGGCGCTTCTCCGTATCCTGAGCCTGTCATACGACCGGCCCTATGCCGGCGGACCTGAACGCCCGGCGGCGGACCGCAGTTAGCGCTGGATTTTGCCCTCCGGGAGGACGACGAGAGCTCGACCATGGCCAAGCTATATTTCTACTACGCCTCGATGAACGCGGGAAAGTCGACCAACCTGCTCCAGGCCGACTTCAATTATCGCGAACGTGGCATGACCACGCTGCTGTTCACCGCCGCGATCGACGACCGGTTCGAGCATGGCACCATCTCCTCGCGAATCGGGCTCACCGCGCCGGCAACTCCGTTCGATGCATCGACCGATCTGGAGGCATGCGCGCTCGATCGCCACGGCGGCGACGCGCTGTCCTGCGTTCTGGTGGACGAGGCGCAGTTCCTGTCCGCCGAACAGGTCGACCAACTCGCTAGGCTGGCGGACCTTCACGGCATTCCGGTGCTCGCCTATGGCCTGCGGACCGATTTTCGCGGGGCGCTGTTCCCCGGCTCGGCACGCCTGCTCGCGCTGGCGGATGCGCTGATCGAGATCAAGTCGGTCTGCACCTGCGGCCGCAAGGCGACCATGAACCTTCGCGTCGATGGGCAAGGGCGCGCTATCGCCGAGGGGCAGCAGACCGAAATCGGCGGCAACGACCGTTATGTCGCGCTATGCCGACGCCATTTCACGGAGGCGTTGGCGCAATGAGCGGGCTTCACGGCTGGATCATCCTCGACAAGCCGCTGGGGCTTGGGTCGACACAGGCGGTGTCCGCGATCAAGCGGGGATTGCGGACCGCCGGGCTCGGCAAGGCAAAGGTCGGACATGGCGGCACGCTGGACCCGCTCGCCAGCGGCGTGCTGCCGATCGCGCTGGGGGAAGCGACCAAGCTGGCGGGGCGGATGCTCGACAGCGACAAGGTGTACGAATTCACGATCCGCTTCGGTGAGGAGACGGACACGCTCGACGCCGAGGGTCAGGTTGTCGCCACCAGCGATATCCGCCCGAGGCTGGCGGAGGTGGAGGCGCTGTTGCCGCGCTTCACCGGCCCGATCGAGCAGGTGCCGCCGAGCTATTCGGCGCTGAAGGTCGACGGCCAGCGTGCCTATGACCTGGCGCGGGCGGGCGAGGCGGTGGAACTGGCGACCAGATCCGTCACGATTCACGCGCTTGCCGTCACGCGGGCGGGCGACGGCCCGCTCGGCGAGGCAACGCTTACCGCCCATGTGTCGAAGGGCACCTATATCCGCTCGCTGGCGCGGGACGTCGCCCAGGCCCTTGGAACGGTGGGACACGTCACCTATCTTCGCCGGATCAAGGCAGGCCCGTTCGACCTATCCCAGGCGATATCGCTGGACAAATGGGACGAGGCCGCTAAGGCGCGCGATCTTGAACACCTACTTCTGCCATTGAGGGCGGGGCTGGACGACATCCCGGCTTTTTCCCTCACTCCCGACCAGGCAGGGGCGCTCCGTCAGGGGCGAGTGCTGGCCGGGATTGCCGCCGACGATGGCGCTGCCTTTGCCCTGCTCGACGATGTGCCCGTGGCGCTTGTCGATGTTTGCGGTGGGGAAGCGAGGGTCCAACGCGGCTTCAACCTGTAAAACGATGTCGAGGGAATGACGATGACGATCACTGCCGAGCGCAAGGACGCGCTGATCAAGGAACACGCCCGCC
The DNA here is from genome assembly GCA_934555855.1 of uncultured Sphingomonas sp. The sequence continues at coordinate 2,084 of CAKTFL010000343.1, forward strand.
AGGAAGGCGACACGGGTTCCGCCGAAGTGCAGGTCGCGATCCTGACGGAGCGCATTCGCAACCTGACTGAGCACTTCAAGGGTCACAAGAAGGACAACCATTCGCGCCGCGGGCTGCTGATGATGGTCAACAAGCGCCGCGCGCTGCTGGACTATCTTCGCAAGTCGGATGGCCAGCGTTATCTGGATCTCATCGCGAAGCTCGGTCTTCGCAAGTAACGGGAAGGGCGGCCCTTGGGTCGCCCTTTTCGCATACGGGGCGGGGGGCAATCCGGTCCTCCACCCGAAAAACCTCCCCCGTTCGCCCCGAGATTGTCGAAGGGCTGCACTCCTTCTTCGGAAGCAGGCAAGAAAGAACAGGGCTACGACAAGCTCAGCCCGAACGGGTTGGGGAGGATTACGGGGCCGATCACGGCTCACTCATAGGCCCCCTGCGCATCGGGCGTAGGGAGTGAAGGAAACAACATGTTCGATACCCAGAAAGTCAGCATCGAGTGGGGCGGAAAGACCCTCACGCTTGAGACGGGCAAGGTCGCCCGCCAGGCCGACGGCGCCGTGATGGCGACGCTCGGCGAGACGGTGGTGCTGTGCGCGGTCACCGCCGCGAAGACGGTCAAGGAAGGGCAGGACTTCTTCCCCCTCACCGTCCACTACCAGGAAAAGTTTTCCTCCGCCGGTCGTATCCCCGGTGGCTTCTTCAAGCGCGAGCGCGGCGCCACCGAACGCGAGACGCTGGTCAGCCGCCTGATCGACCGTCCGATCCGCCCGCTCTTCCCTGAAGGTTTCTACAACGAGATCAACTGCATCGCGCAGGTGATGAGCTATGACGGCGAGAACGAGCCGGACCTGCTGGCGATGATCGCCGCCTCGGCCGCGATGACGCTGTCGGGCGTGCCGTTCATGGGCCCGATCGGCGCCGCCCGCGTCGGCTACAAGGACGGCGAGTATCAGCTCAACCCGTCGGACGCCGAAATCGCGACCGGCGACCTCGACCTGATGGTCGCCGCCACCCATGACGCGGTGATGATGGTCGAGTCGGAGGCCAAGGAGCTGTCCGAGGACGTGATGCTGGGCGCGGTGATGTTCGCGCACAAGGCGTCGCAGCAGGTGATCGACGCGATCATCCAGCTCGCCGAGCAGGCCGCCAAGGATCCATGGGAGCTGAAGGCATCGGC
>CAKTFL010000344.1 GCA_934555855.1 uncultured Sphingomonas sp.
CATGAACAGCACCACGGGATTACCCTTCACCAGCGCGTCGATGCGGGCGCCGGCGTCGTCGGAGGGATTGGCGGCGGGAATGGTGGTATCGGTCATCGTCGTTTCCTCAGGCTGCTGCCGTTTTGAGTTGAAGTGCGTGCAGCTCGCCTCCCATCCGGCCGCCGAGCGTCGCGTACACGGCCTGATGCTGCTGGCGCAGCGACAGGCCCGCGAAGCTCGCCGACACGACGCGAGCGGCATAATGGTCGCCGTCTCCGGCGAGGTCGGTGATCTCCACGAGAGCGTCGGGAATCCCGGCGCGGATCAAGTCGGCGATCTGGTCGGCAGGCATCGGCATGAATCAGTGGCTTTCCATCAGTTGGCGGCGCGCCTCGACATCGCGCTCATCAAGGGCGCGGCGCACCACATCGCCGTCGATATGCACGCCGGCGCCCGTCAGGTCGCCCAGAACCTTGCGGATGACGTCCTCGTCCCCCGCCTCCTCGAAATCGGCCTGGACTACCGCCTTGGCATATGCGTCGGCCTCTGCCGGGGTCAGCTTCATCAGTTCCGCCGCCCATTGCCCAAGCAAACGGTTGCGCCGGGCGGTGATGCGGAACGCCATCTCCTCGTCCCGGGCGAACTTGTTCTCGAATGCGCGGCCGCGCTCCTCGAAAGCGGTCATGATCTGCTGGTTCCCCATGCCTGTTGCCTGACAGATAGGGGCCGCCCCGTCCCCACGCAACGCATGGCGCGCGGCGGTGGAACGTTCGGCGACCCCAAAGGTTTTTACCGTGAACATCCGTTGAGAGCGGAGAAGGAGAGGATCGCCTGATGGCACATGCGCTGCCACGCTTCGCACCCCGCACCCCATCGCAGCCGATCAGGGGGATTGCCTATGGCGTGTTCCTGTCGCTGATCGTCTGGATGATGATCGCGCTGGCCATCCTGGCGCTTTGATCGCCCGCTGATAAAGCGCCGACGGAAACCCGCCGGCCTGTCTCACGCGAAGCGACCACCGGGCCGGACCCATGGCCGCTTCTCGGCCAGGGTGCTCTCGAAGCCCGCGATCGCCTTGTCCCGAGCGAGGGTCAGTCCGATCTCGTCCAGCCCCTCCACCAGGCAGCGGCGGCGAAACGGGTCCAGCTCGAACGCAAATCGATCCTGGTAGGTCGTGGTCACCGTCATGCTTTCCAGGTCGACCGTGACCGGCTGGTCCCGAGCCGCTTCAAGTAGCCGGTCGATCGCTTCCTGCGGCAGCACGACCGGCACGATGCCGTTTTTCACCGCGTTGCCGGAGAAGATGTCCGAAAAGCTCGGCGCGATCACCGCTGTAATTCCCATGTCGGCCAGCGCCCAGGCCGCGTGTTCGCGGCTGGACCCGCAGCCGAAATTGTCGCCGGCGATCAGGATAGGGCTGCCGGTATAACGCGGATCGTCGAACAGGTTGCCCGGCTGCGCCCGCACCGTCTCGAACGCACCGCGCCCCAGCCCTGCGCGCGTGATTGTCTTCAGCCAATGCGCCGGGATGATGACGTCTGTGTCGATGTTCTTGGCACCCCAGGGATAAGCGGTGCCGGTGACGATGGTAACAGGTTGCACTCTCAACCTCCGCTCGCCCTGAGCATGTCGAAGGGCTGTTCTTTTCTCATCGCGCTCTCAAGAAGAGCAGGGCTTTGACAACCCCGGATCAGGTCCAGGGCCGAACCGCGCTACCCCATCAGCTCACGCACGTCGGCCAGCCGGCCGGTCACCGCCGCCGCCGCCGCCATCGCCGGCGAGACGAGGTGTGTCCGTGCGCCCGGCCCCTGCCGCCCGACGAAGTTGCGGTTGCTGGTGGAAGCGCAGCGCTCGCCCGGAGGTACCTTGTCGGGGTTCATCGCCAGGCACATGGAGCAGCCCGGCTCGCGCCATTCGAACCCGGCCTGGGTGAAGACGCGGTCCAGCCCCTCCGCCTCGGCCTGACGCTTAACAAGGCCCGATCCCGGCACCACCATCGCGCGCACGCCGTCGGCGACGTGCCGCCCGCTCGCCACCGAAGCGGCCGCACGCAGATCCTCGATGCGGCTGTTGGTGCACGACCCGATAAACACATGCTGCACCGGCACGTCCTGCATCCGGGTGCCCGGCGTCAGGCCCATATAATCGAGCGACTTGCGTGCCGCCGCCTGCTTCGACGGGTCCGCGAAGCTCTCCGGATCGGGCACCGCGCCGGTGATCGGCACCACGTCCTCCGGGCTAGTGCCCCAGGTTAGCGCCGGGGCGATATCGGTCGCGTCCAGCACCACCCGCTTGTCGTAAACCGCGCCCGCGTCGCTTGGCAGCGTCCGCCACCAGGCGACCGCTCGATCCCATGCCGTGTCGGTCGGAGCCATCGGCCGCCCCTTGAGATAAGCGAAGGTCGCCTCGTCCGGCGCGATCAGGCCGGCCCGCGCGCCGCCCTCGATCGACATGTTCGCGACCGTCAGCCGCCCCTCGACTGACAGGGCGCGAATTACCGATCCGGTATATTCGATGACATGCCCGGTGCCGCCCGACGCACCGATGCGGCCGATGATCGCCAGGATCACGTCCTTTGCCGACACTCCGAAGCCGAGCGTGCCGCCGACCCGAACTTCCATCGTCCGGGACGGCTGGAGCAGCAGCGTCTGGGTCGCCAGCACATGCTCGACCTCCGACGTGCCGATGCCGAAGGCGAGCGCGCCGAGCGCCCCGTGCGCGCTGGTATGGCTGTCGCCGCACACCAGCGTCGTGCCCGGCAGGGTGAAGCCAAGTTCCGGCCCGACGACATGGACGATGCCCTGCTCCGCCGCGGTCGCGTCGATATAGTCGACCCCGAATTCCGCCGTGTTCCGCCGCAGCGCGTCGAGCTGCGCCGCGCTTTCCGGGTCGGCGATCGGCAGCAGTCGCCCCTCGGCATCGACCCGCGGGGTGGTCGGCAGGTTGTGGTCGGGCACCGCCAGCGTCAGCTCGGGCCGGCGTACCCGACGACCGGCCGCGCGCAGCCCCTCGAACGCCTGCGGGCTGGTCACCTCATGAACGAGGTGCCGATCGATATAGATAAGGCAGGTTCCGTCGTCGCGCCGCTCGACGACGTGCGCGTCCCAGATCTTCTCGTACAGGGTTTGAGGTCGGCTGGCCATGATATGGTCCCGCTAACCGATTGCTGCGCCGGGGGGAACCCCGGCTTACCGATTAGTGCGCGTGCATAAGCCGGCTCCGTTCGTGCTGAGCGGGCGGAAGCGGCCCTACCCCTCGTACCGCGC
>CAKTFL010000345.1 GCA_934555855.1 uncultured Sphingomonas sp.
CATATTGACCCAGCCGGACGCCGACCTCGCTCAGCCGGCCGCGTTCCGGCGCACGGATCACGGTATTGGCGACGTCGATCTGCGCCAGCCGCTCGGCGGCGGCGGCGCCGGTGACTCCGGCCTGTTGCCCGCCGCGGCCGACCTCCACCGTGCGGATGTCCTGCCGCGCGATCTCGCGCGCGGCATTGGCCTGGCGGACCTGTGCCTCGGCCTGGCGCAGCGCCGCCAGCGTTTGATCGCGTTCGCGCAAGGACACCGAACCGTCGGTGACGAGATCATTGACCCGGGCCATGTCGGCCCTCGCGCGCATCAGTTGTGCGTCGGCATTGGCGACCGCGGCGTCTTGCGCCGCCAGGCTTGCAGCCCGCGATCGCGCCGCCTGCTCGCTGTTGGCGAGCATGGCCTGCTGCGCCGAAACCTGCGCCGCGGCCTGGGCGACCCGCTGGAGGTAGATGCGATCGTCGATCCGCACCAGCACCTGGCCGGGGCGAACGTCCTCGAAATCGCGCACCGCAACCGCGGTGACATAGCCGCTCACCTGCGGGCTGATCACCGTTGTCCGACCACGGACATAGGCGTTGTCGGTCGCCTGATAGCCGCTGGCGAAGGGCGGCAGCCGCCACGCCGCCAGCACCGCGGCAACGCCCGCGACTACGAGCAACGCGATGACGACCAGCGTCGTCCGGCCTGGGCGCGGCGGGGTCCAGCCGGAGCCGACGGGTGCGGCTTCCAGTTCGGCTGCGCGTTCGGCGGTGACGGGCTCCGGCGGGACGGGGTTGGTGCGGACGTCGGTCATCCCGGCTTTACGGCCCGGCGGCCCCGTCGTTCCAAATGACGGCGACGGAGCAGCAGGATCGCGAGAAACGCGGTGGTCAGCGCCGCCAGGACGGCGATCAGCCGGAAGGTGTCGTTATATGCCAGCACGTTGGCTTCGCGCACCGCCGCCTGCGACAGCAGGGCGCCGCCTTCCGCGGCTCGCAGCGCGGGATCGCGGACGACACCGCCCACCGCCGCGCTGCCGGCGGCGATACGCTGGCGCACGAGCGGATCGGTCGGGTCGATCGCCTGAACGATCGCGCTGTCATGCGCACGCTCGCGCACCGCTTGATAGGTGCCGACCAGCGCCGCCCCGCCCAGTCCGCCGATCGAGTTGATGATCCCGAACAGCGCAACGAAGCTGACGATGTGTCCGCCGCCCTGCTGGAGGGCGCGGGTCATGCCGAACAGCAAGGAGGGGCCGATGAAGAAGGTGGCGGCAAAGGCGATCACGGCTTGCGTCGCGTAAAGCTGAGGTGCGCGCGTCAGGCTGGTCGAATACGAGTCGATGAAGGCGGCGACCGCCACCAGCCCGATCGCCAGCATGACGGGGTGGGCCAGCTTCTCGACGTTGAGCGTCACCGCGCTGGCGATCACCCCCGTGATCGAGGCCAGCAGGATGATGGCGAACAGCGGCTGGAGCTGCTCGTTGGTCTGCCCGAGCACGCCCAGCAGCCCGACCGCGCCGGTGGTCTGTTCCGACAGCACGATGCGCGCCATGATCGTGACGACCGTGAACCGGACGATGTCGGCGCTGCCCAGCCAGCGGGTGTTGAGCAGCGGATTGGTGCGGTGATGTTCGATCAGCAGCGCGCCGGCGAACAGCGGGATGGCGGCGACGAGCGCCCAACCGATCCAGGGCGCCTGCGTCCACCACATGATCCGCCCCTCGGCCAGCACCGCCGTCACCAGCGCCGCCGCTACGGCGAACAGCGCGAAGGTGGCGAAGTCGAGCGGTTCGAACGCGTGCCTGCGCTCGGTCGGCGGCAAGCGGAGCAGGCTCACGGCGGCGAGGCTCAGCAGCGCGAGGCCAAGCTCGAACAGGTACAGCGTCCGCCACTGCGACTCCGCCAGCAACTCGGGCGAGAACAGCCGGGCGAGCGGCGTCGCGCATTGCGGCACCCCGATGCCGAGCACCACCGCCTTCAGCCGCCACTTCGCCGGCAAGGCCTGCATCATGTAGAGCAGTCCCAGCGTCGAAAGGGCCGCGCCCGCCATGCCGCTTGCGGCTCGAACCGCAATCGCCGACCAGAAATCCCGCACGAACAGGTGGGCAAAGGTCAGCAGCACGTAAAGACCGATAAAGATCAGCGTAAACGGGCGCAGGCCGTATTGCTGGCGAAACTTGATCAGCAACAGGTTGATCGACACGTTGGTCATGACGAACGCTGCCGGCAGCCAGGCGATCTCGGCCGGGTCGAGGCCCAGCCCTCCGCCCAGCGCCGAAGTGTTGACCGCGATCAGCGCGTTGCCGAGCCCGCCGGTCAATCCGACGAGCACGGAAATCGCGCCATATGCCAGCCGTCGTGCGAACGGGTGCTCGGGCGAACCGGGCGAGCCGGGCATCACCGGACGTTCGTGGGGGGCGAACTCCCAATGCTGTTCGGACAGGAACCGGCGGACGCGCGACATGACAGGTATACGCGCCATCCGACGCCCCGTTTCCGAACGTGAAAAACCTATTGTGGCGGCTGCCCGTTGGAAGCCATCAGGCCACCATCCACCGGCAGGTTCACGCCCGTCACCATCCGCGCGTCGTCGCTGGCCAGGAACGCCATCACCGCCGCGATGTCCTCCGGGCGTGCCGGCGTGCCGAGCGGCATGCGTTCCCTGAACTTGGCCATCAGCTCCGGTTCCGCCTGCATGTCCTTGGTCATGCCGCTGTCCGTGAAGCTGGGGTTGACCGCGTTGACGCGCACGCCGTTCTTGGCGGCGTCCAGCGCCATCGCGCGCACCATGTTGGTCACCGCGCCTTTCGAGGTGTTGTAGGCGAACATGTTCCAGTCGCCGCCCAATCCCGAAACGGAGGAGGTCATGACGATGGAGCCTCGCGTCTTCACCAATTCGGGCATGGCGGCCTTTGCCATGTGAAAGTAGCCCCCGACGTTGACGGCGAGGACATGGTCGAAATCCTCTTCGCTGGTCTGGACGATGTCGCCCTGCGTCGCGATGCCGGCATTGTTGATCAGGACGTCCAGGCTGCCGAACCGGTTCACCGCCGCTTCGACTGCGGCGACCGCCGCGTCCTTGCTCGACGTGTCGCCCGGCTGGATCAGCAGGCGCTGCTCGGGCAACTCGGCTGACGCCTCCGCCAGCGCCGTGCGATCGAGATCGACGACCACCACGTTTGCGCCCTCATCGGCAAACCGGCGCGCCGCTGCGCGACCGATGCCCGACGCGGCGCCGGTGACGAGCACCGTCTTTCCC
>CAKTFL010000346.1 GCA_934555855.1 uncultured Sphingomonas sp.
GTATAGCCCCTCGCCATAGATCGACATGGACGAGGCGGTGACGACCCGGCGAACAGGACGGTCGATCAGCTTCTCGAACAGCACGGCCGTGCCGACATCGTTGGTGGAGGTGTAGCGTTCCACCTCGTACATCGACTGGCCGACGCCCACCTCTGCGGCGAGGTGAATGACGCTGTCGACGCCCTGAATGGCGTTCCTTACGGCGTCGGCGTCGCGCACGTCGCCGCGGATCAGCTCCGCTTCCCTGTTCAGCATCGCGGAGCCGTCCACGTCGCCGTGAACCTGCTCGATCAGGCTGTCGAGCACCCGAACCCTGTTGCCGCGGCGGAGCAGTTCCTCCGTGACGGCGCGGCCGATGAAGCCGGCGCCGCCGGTGACCAGAACCGTTTCACTCATTCGCCCGTCCCCCGACCGGTCGTCGCACATGTAGCTTCTTCTACAAACCTCGATTGCATCCGGATTGGAACCCCCCTTATGATGCGGCCCGTTGGGCCAACGAAACGAAGCTTCTTCTTCTTTGTTCCTTTCTGGCGGGAACCGCCAGGGGGTCCATGCATTCAGTTGCGAATGTCCGCCGTGCAGGCGGCGGAAAAAGGTTGGTTACATCAGTGGCGGCGACGCTTCTTCTCATCAGGCACGCGGCGCATATCCACCTCGATCGCAAGCTGTCCGGCCGCATGGCGGGCGTTCCGCTGAGCGACGAGGGCCACGCCCAGGCCGCCACGCTGGCCCGAAAGCTGGCGGCTGAGCATGTGCAGCACATCCTGTGCAGTCCTCTCGACCGGACGCTCGCCACCGCGCGCGCCATCGCCGCAAGCTGTTCGCTGCCCGAGCCGGAGATCGCCGAGGCGCTGACCGAGATCGACATGGGCGACTGGACCGGCCGCGCCTTCGGCACGTTCGGCGGCGACCCGGCATGGCGCGCCTGGAACGAGGAACGAGCCACATTCCGGATTCCGGGCGGCGAAACCATGGCGGAGGCCCAGGGCCGCATCGTCGGCTTCATGCGAGAAGCGATAACCCGCTATGACGGGCAGACCGTGGCGATGGTCACCCATTCCGACATGATCAAGGCGGCCGTGTGCCATGTCCTCGGCATGGACCTCGGCAAGATGAGCCGGTTCGAGATCGGGCCGGCGTCGGTGACGCGCGTCGTGATCGGCGACTGGGGTGGCAAGATACTCAGATTGAACGAAGGGGTGCATTGATGGCGACACAATTGGCAGCGCAGGTGGAGGCGCTCGCCCCATGGTTCCACAATATTGACCTCGGCAACGGCATCCAGACCGCGCCCGACCATTTTCTGGGTGATTATCCCCGGTTCAAATACGCCAATTTTGCCGACGCGATCCCGGCCGACCTGACCGGCAAGACGGTGCTCGACATCGGTTGCAATGCGGGCTTCTATTCGGTCGAGATGAAAAAGCGCGGCGCGGAGCGCGTGCTGGGCATCGACGCGGACGAGCGCTATCTCGCTCAGGCGCGGCTGGCGACGGAGGCGCTGGGCTTTGGCGGTGTCGAGTTCCGCAACCTCAGCGTCTATGATGTCGGCGCGCTGGGCGAAACGTTCGACCTCGTGATCTTCATGGGCGTGCTGTATCACCTACGCCATCCCCTGCTGGCACTGGACCTAATCCGCGAGCATGTCGCGCGCGACCTGATGCTGTTCCAGACGATGCAGCAGGGATCGACCAAGACGATCGACGTGCCGGAGGACCACCCCTTCTACGTTCCGGGCACCTACCAGCCGCCCGCCTATTTCGACGATCCCGCTTATCCCAGAATGCACTTCATCGAGCGCCGCTTCGCGGGCGACTGGACCAATTGGTGGGCGCCCAACCGGGCCGGATCGGAAGCGATGCTGCGGGCGGCCGGCTTCGCGGTCGAGGCGCACCCGCAGCACGACGTATATCTTTGCCGCGTCGCCGACGTGCCCTACAGCGAATGGGGGCCGGCGGCAGTCTATCCGGCCCCAGGGAATACCGAGGCGGAGACGGTGAAGTGATTGAAGCGGCGATGATTTGGAACGAGCCCAACAACAAGTCCCATTGGGACCCGGAGCTCGACCCGGACTGGTCCCGCTTTGCCGAGATGGTGACGCTGGCCGGCGGCGCGATCCGCGGCGTCAATCCGGGCCTGACCCGCGTGCTGGGCGGCATGTCGCCGATCGATCCGCTCTGGATCCAGCGCATGGAGGGCCATGGCGGGCTGGACGAGATCGACGTGGTCGCGGTGCACGGCTTCCCGCTCGACTGGAACCTGTGGCCGATCCATGCCTGGCCCGACAAGATCGCGGAGATCGAGGCGGTCACCGACAAGCCGATCTGGGTGACCGAAGTCGGCGTCGGCTCGTTCGGGGCCGAGGAGGTGCAGGTGTTCGGCGTCAACCGCACCGCCGAGCTGCTGATCGGCCGCGTGCCGCGCATCTTCTGGTATTCGCTCTACGACCTGCCGCACAGCTGGGGCGCCACCACCCGCCACCGCGAGGCGGAAGGGTCCAGCTATTACCGCCATTTCTACATGGGCCTGATCCGCGAAGACGGCACGCCAAAGCCCGCGCTGGACGATTATGCGCGGGTGGCGAGCGAGATGGGGCTGATGCAGTGGTTCCATTACGAGGATCCGCGCCTCGACGACGCAGTGGAGTGGATGAAGCGGCTGGGCACCCGGCAGCTGCGGACCGGGCTGAGCTGGGCCGACAGCTTTCGCCCCGATTCGACCGACTGGTTCGATCGCCAGATGGACGCGCTCGCCGATTTCGACGTAACGCTGACCTTCTGCTTCACGCCGGAGCATCTGGGCGATGGCCAGCATCACACCAGCCCGCCGCGCGACCCGCAGCAATTCGCGGACTTTTGCGCCTGGGCAATCGACCGCTACGCCCCCGCGGTGAAGCAGGCCGCGATCACCGCCTGATCCGTTCGAGAGGTTATTGTTCGTGAGTGACACCATGCAGGCGGCCGTGCTCGCCGGTCCCGCCGACATGCGGACCGAAACCGCGCCCGTCCCCGCCCCCGGACTGGGCGAGATCCGTTTCCGGCTGGAAGGATGCGGCGTGTGCGCGTCCAATGTCGAACCGTTCGAGGGGCAGCCCTGGTCGACCTTCCCGTCGGAACCGGGCTCGATGGGTCATGAGGGTTGGGGCGTGATCGATGCGGTCGGCGAAGGCGTGACCGGCTTTGCGGTCGGCGTTCGGGTCGCGGCGCTGTCGGGCAAAAGCTTCGCCCAGTACGACGT
>CAKTFL010000347.1 GCA_934555855.1 uncultured Sphingomonas sp.
TGAGCGCATGGGCCAGGTTGCCGGCATGGCGCCGCGCCTCCTCCGCCTGGCGTTCGTTATGCTCGATCAGGGCGTTGAGCTCCTCGACCATCGGCGCGACCTCGACCGGCATGGCGCTCGACACGCGGCTCGACCGCCCTTCGCGCATCCGGATGATCTCCGCCCGCACCCGTCGCAGCGGCCACAGCCCGTAGAAGGTCTGGAGCGCCGCCAGCGCGATCAGGCCGATGCCGAGCAGAGCAAAACTCCTGACGAGGGTGCGGCGGAGCACGGCGATCTGCTCGTCCAGCCCGCCCCGGTTCTGCGCCACCTGAAAGCGCCAGTAGACTGGCGATCCCGGCAGGCGCACGTCGCGCTCCACGATCCTCAGCTTCTCGCCGCCGAGCTGGGACGAATTATAGTAATGCGCCCCCAGGTCGCGATGGGGATCGCCGTAGCGCAGCCGCTGATCCCATAGCGAGCGGGAGGGGAACGGGTCCTGCCCCGGCGCCGACACCTGCCAATACAGTCCCGATCCCGGCTCCACGAAGCGCTGGTCGGTCAGTTCGCGGTTGAACAGCACCTCTCCGTCCGGACCGATCTCCGACGTCAGCAGGCGCGATTGCAGCCAATATTCCAACTGGTCGTCGAAATTGGTCGTAACCGCCGCCGACAGCACCCGGTCGAGCGCAAAGCCGCCGCCTGCCAGCAGCACGGCGATCCACGCCGTCGCGATCACGATCATGCGCCGCGACAACGATCCGGTGGTCGGGGCCCTCGCTTCCCCGTTCGCCCTGAGCCTGTCGACGGGCTGTTCTTCCTTCACGCGTGACCTCAAGAAGAAAGGCAGTGCTTCGACAAGCTCAGCACGAACGGAAACCGGAACACGCGCGCATCGGGATGAGAGATCAGGCCGGCTCGTCCAGGCTATACCCCAGCCCGCGGATGGTGGTGATGACGTCTTGGCCCAGCTTCTTGCGGATGCGGGTCACGAACACCTCGATCGTGTTCGAATCGCGGTCGAAATCCTGATCGTAGATGTGCTCGATCAGCTCGGTGCGGCTGACCACCTTGCCCTTGTGATGGAGCAGGTAGCTCAGCAGCTTGTATTCCTGCGCGGTCAGCTTCACCGGCTCGCCGGCGCGCGTGACCTTGCCCGAGCGGGTGTCGAGCCGCACGTCGCCCGCCGTCAGCTCGGACGAGGCATTGCCGCTGGCGCGGCGGATCAGCGCGCGCAGACGGGCGATCAGCTCCTCGGTCTGGAACGGCTTGGCGACGTAATCGTCGGCGCCGGCGTCCAGCCCCGCCACCTTGTCCGACCAGCTGTCGCGCGCGGTCAGCACCAGCACGGGCGTGACCTTGCCCTCCTTGCGCCAGCGGTCGAGCACGGTCAGCCCGTCGATCTCCGGCAGGCCGAGGTCGAGCACGATCGCGTCGTAATTCTCCGTCGAGCCGAGGAAATGCCCCTCCTCACCGTCGGTCGCGAGGTCGATGGCATAGCCAGCGCCTTCCAGCGTGTTCTTCAGTTGCTGGCCAAGATTGGGCTCGTCCTCGACGATCAGAACTCGCATTCCTGTCTCCTTGCTCGCCGGCGTCGCCGCCGCCGTCCTTATCTGTCCGTGCGGCCGATGATCTGGCCTGACCGGCCGTCGACATGGACCCAGATCACCGTGCCATCGCGCAGGAATTTCAGCGTGTAAACCGCGCTGCCCATGTCGAAGTCGAAGCCGAGATATTCGGCCCCCCTCATGGTCGGGATGACCCGCTCCTCGATCCTGCGGAGCGGCAGAATGCGCCCCTCCCGCCGCGCATCGAACGCCTCGGCCTGCGCGCTGCGCCGCTGCGGATGCTGCTGCGCCAGGGCGGGCATCGCCGCAACGAGAAGGAGGGGGATCAGCATCCGCATGGTCGGCGCGTATAGCTATCGTGCATTGAACAGCCTGTGAATGGGGCTGTCAGCCGCGTGCAACTTGCCCCGGGCTTTTCGCGCGCCTACCTCGCCTGCATCATGGCAGCTCCCATTCTTGCGTTCGAGGATCTCGGCATCATCCAGGGGTCGGGGTGGCTGTTCCGCCATCTCGACGTGTTCATCGGCGCGCGCGACCGGCTGGCGCTGATCGGCCGCAACGGCGCGGGCAAGACGACCTTCCTTAAGCTGCTAGCCGGTCGGATCGAGGCGGACGAGGGTCGCCGCACCATCGTGCCCGGCACCAATGTCGTGCTGCTGGAACAGGACCCAGACGTCTCCCCTTACGCGACGCTCGCAGATTACGTGCTGAGCGGCGCCAACCCGCCCGAGCGGTATGAGGCGGAGGCGATCGCCGGCCAGCTCGGCATCGACCTTGCCCGCGAGGCGAAGACCGCGAGCGGAGGCGAGCGCCGCCGCGCCGCCATCGTGCGCGCGCTGGCGCAAAATCCCGACGTGCTGCTGCTGGACGAGCCGACCAACCATCTCGACATCCACGCGATCGAGTGGCTGGAAAGCTGGCTGGCCCGCTTCAACGGCGCGTTCGTGGTCATCAGCCACGACCGCACCTTCCTCACCCGCCTCACCAAGCAGACGCTGTGGCTCGACCGCGGCAACGTCCGCCGGGCGGAGATTGGTTTTGGTGGCTTCGACGCCTGGACCGACCAGGTCTATGCCGAGGAGGAGCGCAACGCCGCCCGGCTCGACGCCAAGCTGAAGATCGAGGAGCATTGGCTCCAGCGCGGGGTCACCGGCCGCCGCCGCCGCAACCAGGGGCGCCTCGCCAAGCTGAAGGAGATGCGCGCCGAACGCGCCGCGATGATGGGGCCGCAAGGTGCTGCCGCCATCGCGCTCGGCAATGACGACGCCAAGTCGAAGGTGGTGATCGACGCCGAGCATGTATCCAAATCCTTTGGCGACCGTGCCGTCATCAAGGACCTGACCCTGCGCGTCACGCGCGGCGACCGGATCGGCATCGTCGGCCAGAACGGCGCAGGCAAGACGACGCTGCTGCGCCTGCTGACGGGCGAGCTGGAGCCCGACACCGGCACGATTAAGCGCGCCAAGACGCTGGACGGGATCTTCATAGACCAGCAGCGCAAGCTGATGGCGCCCGAGAAGCGCGTTCGCGACGTGCTGGCGGACGGGGGCGACTGGATCGAGGTGCTGGGCGTCAAGAAGCACGTTCACGGCTATCTGAAGGAGTTCCTGTTCGATCCCAACATCGCGGAGGCCCGGATCGGTACTCTGTCGGGC
>CAKTFL010000348.1 GCA_934555855.1 uncultured Sphingomonas sp.
CTGGAGCATGTCGCCGACATTCACGACCATCGCGCCCTCCGGCGGCTTGATCGAGAGCCACTGGCCGGACTCGCGATCCAGCAGCTCCAGCCCCGCTTCCTCCGCGCCGAGCAGCAGGGTGATGAGGTTGATGTCCTCATGCGCCCCCGCCCGCACGCCCTCGGCATCGGCGGGAATGGGCGGATAATGCAGCAGGCGCAGCACCGAATTGCCGTCGGTCACCGCCCGGTCGAACCAGCTTGGCTCCAGCTTCAGGTAACGTGCGATCGCCGACAACAGCTTGTCGCCTGCGCGGTCGAATGCGCCGAACAGGTCGATGAACGTCTCCTTGAACGCCTCCGGCCGGCTCGGCCAGACATTGGGCGTCATCGTGTCGGCAAATCGATGACCTTCCGGCAGTTCGCGGCCGACATGCCAGAACTCCTTCAGGTCGACATGCTTGGCGTCCTTGGCGATCTCCGTCTTGAACGGGGTATAGCCGCGCGCGCCGCCCCCGCCCGGGACGTGATAGGCGCGCTTCTCGTTCTCCGGCAGCGCGAACAGCGCCTCCGTCTCCTGCCAGGCGCGCGCGATCAGATCCTGCGGCACGCCATGATCGGCGACGATGGCGAAGCCGAAGCGTTGGAACGATCGGCCGAACGCCTGGGCAAAGCCCTCGGGATCGGTCGCCTGGTCGGCGAGGCTGAGCGTCGGAACCTGGGCGGCGGGGGAATCGAGCATGGGCGAAATCCGGGACAGGGAGGGTTGCCGGCTTACATAGTATGGCTTGGTCCGACGCAACAGCGCGTGCCGTGCCGGCATGTCAGCCGCAAAGAACCGCCGGAACCCCGGCGAGCCCCCGCCGTTCGCCCCTTGTCAGTTTCAAGAGGAGGCAAGAATGGGCGGTCACCAGATCACCGGCATGGGTCCGGGCGACGATGGCTATGACGAGGAAGGCTATGACGAGAGCCAGAGGGCGGAAATCCTGGAAGCGACCCGCGACGGCCCGACCGACGGCGTGCTGCTGACCGATCTGGAGCCGGACTTGGGCAATGACGACGAGGAGGATGAGCCAATCGACGAGCTCGACATGGACTCGGAAGAAGTCGGCGAGGCCGATGCCAGCGTGACCATGGACGAAGACGACATGAACGAGGACGATGTTCAGGACGACTTCGACGAGGGCGGGCTCGATGAGGATGACGAGGATCTGGACGACGCCGACGATGTCGCGCTGAAGCCCTGATGCTTGACAGGCGCCTCGCGAGCCGGCGGGGCGCTTCCATCGCCACGAAAATGCCATGACCAAGGCGGTGTGCCTCGCCCCGCCCTCCGGCTGCCGGCATTTGTTAAGCTTCACGACAGAAACCGTTGCTGCACTGCAACAGTTCGCAAGTTCCGGGAGCAGAGTGTCTTTTTTCTGCAACCGGGTGGCCACCCCTGTGGTTGTGCAAGTCCTCGGAAAGGGCGGCGCGATCGGTAGCCGCCCACCGAACCGCACAAAAACGAGGTTCAATTTCATGCGTATGCTTTCCATCGCAGCCGCCGCTGCGGCGGCATTTGTCGCTGTTCCCGCCATGGCGCAGGACGTTCCTGCCGCCGACGCGACGCAGGACGCCGCCGCCACGACTCAGGACGCTCCCACCGCCGATGCGGCACCCGGCGACGCCGCTGCTCCGGACGGCTCCAAGGCATTCGGCATCTCGCCCTATGTGGGCGTGCTGGGCGGCTGGGAAGGCTTTGACCGCCGAGTCGGTCACGGCATCCCCGACCAGATCAACAGCCGGAAGCTGCAGGGCGGCATCGTCGAGGGTGTGCTCGGCGTAAACGTGCCGCTTGGTCCCGTGTTCGTCGGCGCCGAAGGCAATGTGACCAAGGGCTTCGATGGCGCGATCGACTGGGAGTATGGCGCCGCGGGCCGCTTCGGCTTCCGCGCCGGCGACAGCGGCCTGTTCTACGGCAAGGTTGGCTACCAGTGGGTCAACTTCGCGCGTTTCGGCAAGGACAGCCGTGACTATGGCGCCGTGACCTACGGCATCGGCTTCGAGGCGGGTCCGAAGGACATCGGCCTGAAGGGCATCACCGGCAATGCCGGCTTCCGCATCCGCGGCGAGGTGTCGACCTATGGCAGCGCTGACAGCTTCCGTCCGATGCTGGGTGTGGTGACCCACTTCTGATCCGTCAGGATTGCTAAAACAGAAGGGCGGGGTGCGACAGCGGTCGCGCCCCGCCTTTTTGCTGCGCGCCGCCTCCCTACATCGTCGGCATGGCAGGACGGGTGAAGCGCAAGGCTGGGTTGGCCGAGGCGGCGATGCTGGCGGCGCGCGGCGTCCCGCCTGCGGCCTGCGCGTTGTGCCGACGGCCGCTCGGTCGCAAGGTGGAATGGCACCATCGCGTGCCCAAGAGCCAGGGCGGGACCGAGACGGTGCCCGTTCATCCGATCTGTCATCGCACGATCCACGCGTATGTGACCAACGCGGATCTCGCGCGGGATTTCGCCGATCTGGATGTGTTGAGGATGCGGGAGGATATTGCCCGCTATCTCACCTGGATCGCTGACAAGCCGCCCGATTTCCACGCGCCCACTCGCCGGGCGCGCTGACCGCCTCAGCTGCCCAGGGCGTTGGCTATCATGGAGAGGTCTTCCGCATTGGCCGAGACGGCGGCGTTATCCTTTCCGCTGCCGGGCGTACTCCCGGCCACCTGAAAGGTGAACCACAGGATTCCGGCAGCCCAGGCGAGCGCGGACCAGCGGCTGCGGAACAGGCGGGAAGAGGGTAGCAGCATATTCCCCTGCCTGCGCGCTGAACGGTTGCCTGCCCGTTAAAAACGGCCGGCTGCGCCTGCGCGGCAGAAAGCGCCGTATCGGACCGGCCGGCGGCTCACTGCCACCGGGGCGGAGCGGGTCGTCCACCGTCGTCAGCCCGAGTGCGGCAGGGAGACCGGATGGAAGGATCCCGCTCAGGGCAGGCCCGGCCGCGACCTGTGCGCTTGCTGCTGCTGCCCGCTGCACTCGGCCTGTCGGCGCTGACCGCGTGCGGTACGACAGGTAGAACGGCTCCCATCGGCGACCTGCACCGTTTTGCGCTTTGCTCCCAAAGCGGCGGAACCGATTGCGTGGTCGACGGCGACACCTTCCGGATGGCGGGCGCACGGGTGCGGATTGCGGATATCGACACGCCCGAGACCCACCCGTCGCGCTGTGCCGAGGAGGCCCGG
>CAKTFL010000349.1 GCA_934555855.1 uncultured Sphingomonas sp.
CGCTCGACCCCGAGCCCCTGTTCGAGGGGATTGCCGAGGCGCTCGATCGGCTGCGCGACGACGGCTGGACGCTGGGTATCGCCACCGGCAAGTCCGATCGCGGCCTGGCCCATATCCTGGAGCAGCACGGCATCGCCGACCGCTTCGTCACGCTTCAGACCGCCGACCGGCATCCGTCCAAGCCCGATCCCGCGATGCTGCTGGCCGGCATGGCGGAGGCGGGTGCCGGGCCGGAGCTGACCGTCATGATCGGCGATACCAGCTTCGACATGGCGATGGGCCGCGCCGCGCGGGTCCGGACGGTGGGCGTCGCCTGGGGCTATCACGCCGCCCACGAGCTGACGGCGGCGGGCGCGGACGTGGTCGCCGAGCACGCCTCGGCGCTGCCCCGGCTGGTCGAGCGGCCATGACCGGCAGGGCCGATCCCGCCAGAACCCGCTGGCTGCTGCTCACGCTCGCGCGGATCGTGCCGGCGGCGGGGGCGGTGCTGGGCGTGGTGCTGGCCGGCCGGGCGCAGGACACCGCGTCCAAGGTGCTGGGCATCGCTATCGTGCTGTCTGCGCTGCTGGTGCTCGCGACGCTGCCGCGTCACCTCGCGCGGCGTTGGCGGTCGCGATGAAGCGTTTCTGGACAAGCGTGTCGGTCGATGCCGATCGCGTCGTGCGACTGGACGATCGGCCCGTCCTGACCCCCGGCCGCGCGCCGCTGGCCTTGCCGACCGTTCGCCTGGCGGAGGCGGTGGCGGACGAATGGCGTACGGTCGGTGAGACGCTGGACCCACGGGCGATGCCGCTGACCGGCCTCGCCAACGCCGCGATCGACCGGATCGCGCCCGACAAGGGGCGGTTCGCAGACGATCTGGCGCGCTATGGCGAAAGCGACCTGCTTTGCTATCGCGCCAATGGCCCGGAGCCGCTGGTGGAACGGCAGGCAGCGGCCTGGGACCCGGTGCTCGCCTGGGCGTTCGCGCGATACGACGTGCACCTGCTGTGCACCGCCGGCATCGTCCACCGTGCCCAGCCCGAATCGACGTTGCTGCGCCTGCGCGGGGCGACGGCGGCGCTCGATCCGTTTCGCCTGGCCGCGCTGTCGCCGATCGTCACGATCACCGGCTCGCTGCTGCTCGGGCTGATCCTGGCGGAGGGCGGCGCGACCGCCGGTGCCGTCTGGCAGGCGGCGCATGTCGACGAAGACTGGCAGATCGAGCTTTGGGGTCAGGACCCGCTCGCCGCGCAGGCGAGGCAGGCACGCCGCGACGAGTTCGACGCGGCCGTGCGGTTTCTGGGGTTACTCGGCTAGAGCCTGATCCATCCACTCTGAACCAATTGCGTCTCCTGCACCCCCGCGAAGGCGGGGTTCCAGTCTGGGCGTCCGCCTTGGCGGGAGCACAAGGACGCGGTGATCGATCAATCAGGTTACTTCAACCTGCCTGGATCAAAGCTCAGGGAGCGATCAGGCCAGCGCCACCCGTTCGTGCCGAGGAGTCGTCACGCGCCCGGGCGGAGCAGCGCGAAACCAGCTCAGCGGGTCAGGCGGCGGATGAAGCCGATCAGGCCGGTCTGGCGCGACCGCTTCAGCCGCTCGGCGCGCAGGATAGTCTGGACGCCCTCGAAGCACTGTTCGACATCGTCGTTGACCAGCACATAATCATAGCCGTCCCAGTGGCTGACCTCGTTGGCGGCGCGCGCCATCCGCGCCTCGATCACCTCGGGGGTGTCGGTGTTGCGGCGCTCCAGCCGGGTCCTGAGCTCGGTCATCGACGGCGGGAAGATGAACACGCGCACCACGTCGCCGCCGGCGATCTGGAACAGCTGCTGCGCCCCCTGCCAGTCGATGTCGAACAGCACGTCCTTGCCGGCTGCGAGCATCGCCTCGACCCCCGCGCGCGGCGTGCCGTAGCGATGGCCGAAGACGTGCGCCCATTCCAGGAACTCGTCCTGCGCCACCATGCGGCGGAATTCTTCCAGGTCGACGAAGTGGTAATCCTTGCCGTCAACCTCGCCCGGCCGGATCGGGCGGGTGGTCGCCGACACCGACATGCCCAGCTCCGTCTCGGCGGCGAGCAGCTTGCGCGCGATGGTCGATTTGCCCGCGCCGGAGGGCGAGGACAGCACGAACAGCACGCCGCGCCGTTTGAACCCGTGCAGGTCGGGGTGTTGCGCGTCGGAAGAAGTCAGATCGATCGAGGCAGGGGCTTCCATGCGCGCTAGTGGCGATGCGATGGGGCACCCGTCAAGCATCGCAAGCGGCCGCCCCCTGAAAATCGGGACGGTCGCTTCGATCCCATGCCCTTGGAACTGCCCTCAGACCTGTCGGCGTGCCTCGCGCCGCCGATCGAGCGCCTTCTTGACGACATAGCCGCCGCCGAGCAGCAGCCCGAACGGCCCCATGCGCCGCATCGCACCCGCCGCGAGTGCACCCGCAAACGCGCCCTTCGCGCCGCCGCGGCCGTCGCGCCGGTCCAGCTCGCGCCCGACCAGCGCCCCGATTACCTTGCCGATCATCGATTCTCTCCGAAAACACGGTCCTTGAGCTCGCCCGCACCGCGCAGCACCGCCCAGCCGACCGCGTAGGTGACGGCGACCGGCAGCACGACCTTCAGCACATTGGCGACGATCGCGCCCTTAATCGCGCCGTCGGCCGACGAGTCGTTGCCGGTCATGCCGTCGATGGCGCCGCCGATCAGCGCGCCGATGGTGGTTGCACTCACTTGGGAACTCCTTCGGGGGACAGACGCGGGAGGACGGTCCGGGGTTCCGT
The DNA here is from genome assembly GCA_934555855.1 of uncultured Sphingomonas sp. The sequence goes on from CAKTFL010000349.1 coordinate 2,761, forward strand.
TCTCGCGCCCCTAAGAAAGACAGGGCAGGCTCAGCCCGAACCGAGGGAGTTAGCGGCCCAGCATTCCTTCAGGCTTCACCACCCGGTCGAACGTCGCCTCGTCCACCAGCCCCAGCTCCAGCCCCGCTTCCTTCAGCGTCTGGCCAGTCTGATGCGCGTGCTTGGCGATCTTGGCGGCGTTATCGTAACCTATCTCGGGCGCCAGCGCCGTCACCAGCATCAGCGAGCGGTCGACCAGGGCCTTGATGTTGTCGCGCCGGGCGACCGTACCCTCCACCGTCCGCTCGGCGAAGCTCGTCATGCCCACCGACAGCAGCTGGATCGAGCGGAGCACGTTCGCGCCGATCAGCGGCTTGAAGACGTTCAGCTCCATATGCCCCTGCATCCCGCCGGCCGTCACCGCGACGTTGTTGCCGATCACCTGCGCGGCGACCA
>CAKTFL010000350.1 GCA_934555855.1 uncultured Sphingomonas sp.
CGCCACGAGCGCTTCCGCCTCGGCGAAGCTCAGCGCTCCTTCACGGTCGAGCAGCGCCGGCGCGTCGGGCGCGCCGTTCAGGACATGGTCGATGGGCCGGGGCACTGGATCGGGCGCGATCATGCAGCGTCCATAGCGCGGCAGCGTTGCCGAATTCACCCCCCGCGATTAATGCGACGCACCGATGGTACGGGAGACGACGGGCGTGATCTTCGAAGGGACGGCAGAGGTCGAAGCGGCCGTGCGAGGCGTGCTGGCCGATGTGCTCGGCCTGTCGCCCGAGCGGGCCGCGGGCTTCACCGATGCGACCCCGTTGTTCGGTGCCCTGCCCGAACTCGACTCGATGGCCGTGGCAGGCGTACTGACCGAGCTGGAGGACCGGCTGGGCATCACGATCGAGGATGACGAGGTGGACGGGGAGATGCTGGAAAGCTTCGGCACCCTGACCGCCTTCGCGGCGCGCAAGGCGCTGGTTTAATCGCCGTTCGCATCGACAGCTACTCATGGCTCGGCGGGCGCGAGGCGATGCTGCGTTTCGGGCCCAATCATGGCTCGACCGTCATTGCGCTGCTTCCCCTGCTCGAGGAAGCCAATCGGACGCGGGCCTTCACCGTCGCCGTCCTGCGCGCGCTGGCGGAGCGGGGCATCGCGGGGATCCTGCCCGACCTGCCGGGCACCGGCGACAGCCTGATCGGGACACACGAGGCGCGGCTGGCCGACATGCGCGAGGCGTTCGGCTCCCTCGCCCGCACGCTGGCACGGCCGGTCAGCCTGGCGATCCGGAGCGGTGCCCTGCTCGATGGCGGCGCCGACCTTGCCGGGCGCTGGCACCTGACGCCGCAGGATGGACCGACACTTATCCGCGAACTCGGCCGCATCGCGCCGCTGCCCGCCTCTCCCGTCCGACCGATCGAAGTCGCGGGTAACCTGCTCGCGCCCGCGCTGCTGGCAGAACTGGCGGAGGCATTTCCCTCGCCCCCCTCGCGCATCGCGCGGCTGACCGGCGATACGCGGCCAGCAGACATCACGCTAGACGGGCCACCCCTGTGGCGTCGTGCGGAGCCGGGCACCGACGCCGCGCTGGCAGAGCACGTCGCGAACGATATCGCCGGCTGGATCGTGACATGCGCCGGTTGATCCTCTTTCCGTGCGAAGGAGCGATGCTCGCCGGCACGCTCGACCAGGCGATCGGCGGGACAGGGCTGCTGATCGTCTCTGGCGGGAATGAACTGCGTGTCGGCGCGCATCGAGGCATGACGCTGCTGGCGGCACAGGTCGCTGCGGCCGGCTGTCCGGTGTTCAGGTTCGATCGGCGCGGAGTCGGTGATTCGGAGGGCGAGAATGGCGGCTGGGCGTCGTCCGCCCCCGACATAGCCGCCGCGCTCGCCACCTTTTGGCAGGAGCAGCCGCATCTTCGCCGCGTCGTCGCGCTCGGCAATTGCGATGCGGCGACGGCGCTGGCCTGTTTCGGCCAGTCAGCGGGCGTCGACGCGCTGCTACTCACAAATCCTTGGACCGGCGGCGACACGGACGGCCTGCCTCCCGCCCCCGCTATCCGCCAGCACTACGGGCGGCAACTGCGCGATCCGCGCGTCTGGTGGCGGGCGCTGACCGGGGCAGTCGACCTGCGAAAGCTCGCCAGCGGCATTGCCAAGCTCAACCGCCCCGCCGTTCAGGACGTAGCGGGCCGGGTATTGAGGGAATTCGAGCGCTTCGCCGGCCCGATCACGATCGTGCTGGCAAGCAACGATGCGACCGCAATCGGCTTCCGGTCATGCTGGCAGGCAAGCCGATCCTCCGCCATGCGCGACCGGGCGAGGCTGGTGGAGATCGCGACCGCCTCGCACAGTTTCCAGCGCCCCGCCGATCGGGCCGCGCTGCACGCGATCGTGCTCGCCGCCCTGGCCGACCCCCGGTCTGCCTGAGCCCTATTCCGCCGCCTCGCGCAGCTCCTCGAACTCCACCGCCTGCAGAAAGCGTTCGGCGTCCAGCGCCGCCATGCAGCCGGTGCCCGCCGCCGTGATCGCCTGACGATACACCTTGTCGGCGACGTCGCCACAGGCGAACACGCCCGGCACGCTGGTCCGGGCCGTACCCGGCTCGACAGCGATGTAATGGTCCTCGTCCAGCTCCAGGTGGCCACGGAACAGCTCGGTCGCGGGGTGATGGCCGATCGCGACGAAGCCGCCCTCCACGTCGATCCGGCTGTGCTCGCCGGACAGCGTGTCCTCCAGCTCCAACGCGACCAGCCCGGCGGTGCCGCCGCCATCCACGAACTCTCGCACTTCCTTGTTCCACAGCACCTTGATGCCGGGATGGGCATGCAGCCGCTCCTGAAGGATGCGCTCGGCGCGCAGCGTGTCGCGGCGGTGGATCAGCGTCACGTCGGGCGAGTGATTGGTGAGATACAGCGCCTCCTCGACCGCGGTGTTGCCGCCACCGATCACCGCCACCTTCTTGCCGCGGTAGAAGAAGCCGTCACAGGTGGCGCAAGCGGAAACCCCCTTGCCCTTCATCGCTTCCTCCGATTCCAGGCCCAGCCACTTGGCCTGCGCGCCCGTCGCGATCACCAGAGTCTCGCCCTCGTAGACGTCGCCACCGTCGCCGATCAGGCGAAAGGGACGCTGCGACAGGTCGACCTGGACGATCGTGTCCCACATCATCTGCGCGCCGACATACTCGGCCTGGGCCTGCATCTCCTGCATCAGCCACGGGCCCTGGATGACCTCGCGGAAGCCCGGATAATTCTCGACATCGGTGGTGGTAGTCAGCTGGCCGCCGGGCTGGATGCCCTGCACCACGATCGGCTTCATCCCCGCCCGCGCGCCATAGATCGCGGCGGACAGCCCGGCCGGGCCGGAGCCGAGAATGAGCATACGGGTCGAGTGCGTGGCCATGAAGGAATCCTGAAAAGAGTCGCCTGCTTAAATAGGTGGTTTTGCGCGGATTTTGAACCGCCGGCCGGCATCCATTCCACTCTCCACTCGTTCCATGGACTTAGCGGAGGTTTGCGTAATGGAAGGCAGCAAGATCCCGGCCGAAGGCTCGGGAAAGGTTGAGATCACGCAATATGCCGGCGCGGCCGGCGGCTGGGGCTCGATGAAGTCGCTCGCGCACGTTCTGCCTCGCGAGAATATCGGCCCGGACGCGCTCGACGCACTTCGCCGCCAGAACAAGCCCGAAGGGTTCATGTGC